>JACDEN010000332.1 GCA_013816415.1 Planctomycetota bacterium | reverse complement strand
ACCTGCTGGTCTGCGCCGCCGGCCTCGACCCGTTCACCTGCCACGAGCTCGGCGACGGCTTCCCCGCCGCGTTGGTCGAGCTGCGCGCGCTGCTCACCGCCGGCGGCTTCCACGGGCTGGGCGAGATCGGGCTCGAGTACTTCCATCAGCTCGACCCGGCAGAGGTGCAGCGCGGGAATTTCGAACTCCAGCTCGAGCTCGCCGTCCGCCACGCGCTGCCGGTGGTGATCCATGTCCGCGACGCGCATGCCGACATGCTCGCCTGCCTGCGCCGGCATCCGCGCAGCCGCGGCGTCATCCACAGCTTCACCGGCAGCGTCGACGACGTCCGCGCCTACCTCGATCTCGGATATCACATCAGCCTGAACGGCATGCTGACCTTCAAGACCAGCCATGAGCTTCGTCAGGCGGCGGCGGCGGTCCCCAACGACCGGCTGCTGGTCGAGACCGATGGCCCGTATCTCGCCCCGGTTCCGCTGCGCGGACGGCGCTGCGAACCCGCGTTCGTCCTCCACACCCTCGCGCTGCTCGCCGAGTTGCGCGGTCAACGCGCGGAGGATGTGGCGATGTGGACCACCCGGAACGCCGAACGCCTGTTCCGACTGCCTACGGCCGAGGGATCGAAACCGATCGGATGACGAGCGTAGCGAAAAAGCCCCGACCGGGTCGGGGCTTGGGGCTGGCTTTGGATGAGGTGATGGGTCCTCGCCTAAACCCGGATTCCAGGAGTAGGGCGCAACGATGGTCGACAGCGGCTCAGACGGGAGCCGGCTCCGTGACCACGCAGACGACGACGCGGTTGGCCGTCTGCTCGACCGAAGCGATGATGCCCAGGTTCGCACCCAGCGTGGCGCGAACGGCTTCGGCGAATGATCGAGCCTGGATGGGGTCGGGTTCCCCGTGCTCGTCATGGAATTCGAAACGGTCACAGCCGCCACAGGCGGACAGATACCCGATCAGGGGTTCGAGGGAAAGGGGAACAGACGCGTTCATCGTCCACCTCCAATCACAATGTTATCATGCATCAGGAAGCCCTTCACCGCAAGTACCGCAAGTCTTCACAGGTGCGTGGCCAGATCACTAGGAGGGGTTCCCGAAACAACCCTTGGCAACGGAGTTGCGCGATGGCGCAAAATCGTCGAGATGATGCCCCATCCAGCGCGGAAAATCGGCCAGAACCGTCCCGAGATCTTGCTGTCGCCCCCGCGGCGGACCAGGGCCCGGACGGCCACCTCGGCCACACGCAGGCGCATGCGATAGGCTTTGACCTGCATTTCAGCGGTCCAACCGAATGCGGGGTCGGCCATCTCCATGCGCGTCAGGGCGCCGGCGTCGACGCAGCGGAACGGACCCAGATCGGTGACGCGGACTCCGTACAGCACCCGCATCATCGCCGCCGCCGCCAGGTTGCCGACGCGCTGGGGCAAGCTGAGGGCACCACGGTCGGCTCCGCCGAGCACCCGACTGCCGATGACCAGATCGTGCGTACCGGCGACGACCGGAGCGACGAGGTCGGGCAGCCGAGCGAGGTCATCGGCGCCGTCCGCATCGCAGAAGACCACCGCGCGGGCTCCCGAGGGCACCGCGGACAAAGCCGCCAGGCACGCCGAGCCGTAGCCGCGGCGCGGCGCGGCGACGACCGATGCTCCGGCAGCACGCGCGATCGCGGCGGTGCGATCGGTGCTGCCATTGTCGCCGACGATCACCCAGCCGACTCCGTGCCGCAGCAGCCCTTCGATCACCACGCGGATGCTGTCCTCCTCGTCCAGAGCGGGGATCACCGCACACACGTTCGCGAAACGCAGGTGCTGGATGCTGGGAATCGTCGGGGGATCGATCGTCTGCACAGGTCGTGGTCTACGGGGCTCCGGGGATGATCAACCCGCGATGCCGACTGCCCTTGACCCCACTCGCCGTCATCGACCATGGGGCGAACGGGAGGTGCGGCATGGCCAAGGCATCCATCAGCAGGGAGCGCGGTGGCGCCGCGAAAACCAGGAGGTGGCGCTCCGGCTTCGGGCCGGATGAGGTGGCGCAGCGCGTCCGTCCGACCGAGGACCGCGGCTACCTCGCGAATCCCCACCGCGGCACCACCACCTTCCAACGCTTCAACGGCGACAAGCTGAATCCGGGACTGACCTGGAACGATCACGAGGGTCCGCTCGTATTCCGCGCCTTCGCCGGAAATCTGACCAATCCGCGCTATCCGGACACCACCCTGTCCTACTGCCGCTGGCTGTGGTCGGTGCTGGAACCGAAAAAAGGCCGATACCGCTGGGACATCATCGACGGCACCTTGAAGGCTGCACGTGAGCGCGGCCAGACCGTGCAGATGCGCATCCAGCCGTACATCGGCAAGGATATCCCGCAGTGGTACTGGGATCTCGGCGCCAAGGCGCAGCCGACCATCGCATCACCGGGAGCTGGCGGGGGCGGCGGCAACCGCGAACCCGAGCACAACGACCCGAAGTACCTGAAGCACTTCGGCGACATCATCCGCGCATTCGCCAAGCGCTATGATGGACATCCCGACCTCGAGTCGTTCGACATCGCCTATGGCGGCGCCTGCGGTGAAACCGGCGGCAACTGCACGGACGCCACGGCGCGCAAGCTGGTCGACGTCTACCTCGCGAGCTTCCGGAAGACCCGTCTGCTGTCGATGCTGGGAACGGCGGGCTGCAGGTATGCAGCGCGCAGGACGACCGCCGTCGGCTGGCGCGCGGACTGCTATGGCGACTTGCGTCTGGTGAAGGACCACCCTGACGTACCGGACGGCCTGAACTGGAATCACATGTACGACGCCTACCCCTTCGAGGTCCGCGACAACGGCGTGGCCGAGCGGTGGAAGACCGCGCCGGTGACCTTGGAAACCTGCTGGACGGTCGGCTTCTGGCAGCAGCACGGCTGGGATCTCGATTGGATCCTCGACCAGGGCCTCAAGTACCACACCTCCGTGTTCATGCCCAAGTCGAGCTTCATCCCCACTGCATGGCGGGACAAGATCGCCGCGTTCGACCAGCGCCTGGGATATCGCTTCGTGCTGCGGCAGGCACGACTGCCGCTAGAGGCCAAGCCGGGACGGGCGGTCGCGATCGATCTGTGGATCGAGAACATCGGCGTGGCGCCGCTCTACCACGACTACGCACTGGCGCTGCGCTTCCGCCAGGGTCGCTCTAGCGCGATCGTCCTGCTGGAGAGCGATCCGCGGACCTGGCTGCCGGGCGATATCCCCATCAGCGAGTCGTTCTCCATGCCGAAGTCGATGCGACGCGGCGAGGTCGAAGTCGATGTCGGCATCATCGACCGCGCCTCGCAGCAGGCCCGCGTGCTGTTCGCGATCGAGGATCGGCGCGAGGACCGCTGGCATCCGCTGACCCGGATGGATGTGACGTAAGGGCAACGTCCGACGTCCGACGTCGACAGCCACATGCGACGTCGGAGGTCGGGCGTTACCTGATCCACATCGGCGGTGCCGCGATAGGCTCCTCGCGACGAGGTGACCCGATGCGCAGACATCCGAAGATCCATTCGTTGCCGCTGAGCGCGCTCGCTTATCTGCTGCTTGCCGCCCCGGCCGTTGGCGCGCTGGTGGCACCTCCTGATCCGCTGCCCACGCCAGGCGCCGGTCCGCTCGGTGCGGGCGGCGTGGTCGCGCCGGGAGATCTGCTCGGCGACCATCTGTGGGACGACGGACTCGCCGAGGTCAGCCAGTTCGATCTCACGCAGTTCCGCTACGGCATCCTGCACCAGGGCGGCCAGGTCACGCTGGTGGTGGTGCGGGAATTCCTCGATCCGCGGCGCGTGGTGAAGGCGCGCTCGGATCAGCCGGAGAACATACCGGTGATGAAGGGCCATCTGGTGAAGAGTTTCCAGACGGGCGTCTACCGCTACGACCAGTCGGCGACGGTGCTCATGCGCCGCGCCGACTCCATCCCTCTGCGGCTGTTCATCAGCAGCCACGAGTGGTGCGGATCAGCGGGCAAGAGCTGGATCAACCATGGCACCGGTTCGCAACTGCGGGTCATGAGCTATTTCGACGGCCACGGGGATTTCGAGCAGCCCCTCGAACTGCCGCCTGCGGGCGTCCTCGAGGATTCGCTGTGGCTGTGGCTGCGCTGCTGGACCCCCGAGGCGCTCTCCGGGAAGACGCTGATCCTGATTCCGACCCAGCTCGAAGCGCGAGCGCAATCGACGGAGCCGATCACCGTGACCGTCCAGGTTCGCTCCGATGTGCAGGAGACCGTGCCCGCCGGCACCTTCCCAGCCGTACGCGTCACGCTCACGCCGGTCGCTTCCCCCGCCGCCGATGGCGATGGCGTCTTCCAGCCGAAGGGCGTCGCGATGACGTGGGAGTTCACCTACGAGCGCGCGGCCCCACGC
>JACDEN010000331.1:3968-4381 GCA_013816415.1 Planctomycetota bacterium | reverse complement strand
GCGTGGCGGCATCGGCTGCGCCGATTTTATGCCGCCACCGCCGCTCGGCGCCCGGAGGGGGCTCAACTGCTGGCGCACGAGGGACTGCTGCGAAAAAGGTCGGTCACTGTGCATGCAGTGGCCACTGAGGCTTGTCGTGCCATCTGGCGAGCCGTACGTCATTCGCCGGGAGATGCCCATGCGACGCAGCTGGCTGTTACGAATCGTTCCGGTGCTGATCGCCGGGATTGTCATGCTCTACCAGTTCGTCATCTCACCTCGTTTCACCAATCCCGAGACCGGTCGCACCGCACACCTCGGAATGTCGGCTCCTCAGGAGAGCGCGCTGGGCCTGCAGAGCTTCAAGCAGGTGGTCGCGAGCTCGGACGTGCTCACCAGCGGAGCCGAGGTCGAACAGGTGACGCGGGTCGCCC
>JACDEN010000331.1:0-3958 GCA_013816415.1 Planctomycetota bacterium | reverse complement strand
GCCCAGCGGCTGGCTGCGGCCACCGGCAAGTACGCCCAAGATTTCGATTGGCAGGTGGCGGTGGTGCGGGATCCGCAGCAGAACGCGTTCTGTCTGCCGGGCGGCAAGATCTGCGTGTACACCGGCATCCTGCCACTCACGGCGAACGACGCCGGCCTGGCGACGGTCATGGGACATGAGATGGCGCACGCGACCTGCCATCACGGCGCCGAACGGGTGTTCAAGAACAACATGACCCAGGTCGCGATGATGGGCGTGCAGGGATCGATGGGCGGAATGGATCACCACCAGCAGCAGCTGCTGATGGGCATGCTGGGAGCAGGCGCGAAGTTCGGCGTCTTGCTACCGTTCAGCCGCGATCACGAGAGCGAAGCGGACCACGTCGGACTGAAGTACATGGCGCGCGCCGGCTACGATCCGCGCGAATCGCTCGCGTTCTGGAAGCGCATGGCCGCGCACTCGCAGGGTCAGCAGCCGCCGGAATTCATGTCCACCCATCCAGTGCACGAGACCCGCATCCGCCAGCTCGAGACCTGGATCCCAGAGGTCATGGACGATTACGAGCACGCCACCAAGCCCGTGACCGCCGAAGCGCCCTGACATCGACCGACGACACCATCGAGCCGCGCCAAAGCCCGCGGGGTAGGCCCACCGGGCCGTAGGGGCGTTAGCCCCTGAGAAAATCTGGGGCGGAAGCCCCCGGGCGCCAAGCGGCGGTGGCGGCATACAATCGGCGCAGCCGATGCCGCCACGATGTGCGAGGTTTCCGAGCACATCGAGCCGCGCCAAAGCCCGCGGGGTAGGCCCACCGGGCCGTAGGGGCGTTAGCCCCTGAGAAAATGATGCAGTCGATCATCGGCACGAGATCGAGCTTGCCCTCGATCAGCTTCGATTCGGAGTTCTCCATGGTGTCCCCCACGCGATGAACGCGGGCGGCGGCAGGAGGTTCACGCCGGCGATGGGCCGCCATCCGCATGCAGCGGTCCGCGCAGTCCGGGCCACGGATCTCCGACCTGGGCGCGTTGGCGCAGCCAGCAATCGACCAGGACCAGCGCGGTCATCGCCTCGACGATCGGCACCGCCCGCGGCAGGACGCAGGGGTCGTGACGACCCTTCGCCTGCAGCTCGACGTTGTTGCCGCCGTCGTCAGCGCTCGCCTGCGGCTTGAGCACCGTCGCCGTCGGCTTGAACACCAGCCGGCCGTCGATCGGCATGCCGTTCGAGATGCCGCCTTGGATGCCACCGGAGCGGTTGGTGGTCGTCGTCATTTTCGGAACGTCGGACGTCCGACGTCCGACGTCCGACGTCGGGGGCGCCCAATGATACGGGTCGTTGTGTTCGAGGCCGGTGAGGTCGGGGCCGGAGAAGCCGGAGCCGAGCTCGAAACCCTTGCATGCCGGCAGGCTGAGGAAGCCCTGGGCGAGCAGCGCGTCGAGCTTGTCGAAGACTGGTTCGCCGAGGCCGACCGGCAGCCCCTGGGCGTAGATGCGGACGTAGCCGCCGACGCTGTCGCCGCGTTTCTTCGCAGCGAGGATCTCGGCTTCCATCTGCGCGGCGGTGGCCGGGTGTGGACAGCGGGTGGGATGGGCGTCGACCAGCGCGCGCGTGACGGCGCCAGGATCGATCACGGCGGCGGCGTCGATGCGGTGGACGCGCTCGACCCAGGCGCAGATGCGCAGGTCGGGAAAGCGCGCGGTCAGGAGCTGTTCGGCGAGCGCACCCGCGGCGACACGGCCCACGGTTTCACGGGCGGAGGCGCGGCCGCCGCCCTGCCAGGCGCGCACACCGAACTTCGCGTCGTAACCGAAATCGGCGTGGCTCGGGCGATAGATGTGGTGCCACTCGTCGTAGGCCGATGAACGCGCGTCCTGGTTGCGCACCAGCAGGCAGATCGGCGTGCCGAGGGTGACCCCGGTATCCGCTTCGACTCCCGAGAGCACCTCGATGCGGTCCTCCTCGTCGCGCGGCGTGGTCAGGGCGCTCTGCCCCGGCCGGCGGCGCGCCATCGCCGCCTGGATCGCGGCCAGGTCCAGGTGATGGCCGGGAGGGCACCCGTCGATGACGCAGCCGACTCCGACCCCGTGGCTCTCGCCGAAGGTGGTGACGCGGAACGCATCTCCGAAGGTGTTGGCGGCCATCCCGGCGATCCTCGCCAGCCGTCGGGGTTGTCCAGCGAGGCCCGTCGGGTCGCGAGTAAGGTTCTCATCGGAAATTTCCGACGACCGGTCTTGCCATGATGTAGAATCCGATTAAGACGCGTCGCTTTCCGTCTTTGCGTTGTTTCCGAGCCTCATCCCTCCCAGCGGCCATCCTCCTGCCGACCCGCGGCAGCCGCGCCTGACGAGAGACCCACTGCGATGGCCAACCGGTTCAAGAAGCTCAAGCTCGAAGGATTCAACAACCTCACGAAGTCCCTGAGCTTCAATCTGTACGACGTGTGCTACGCGCGGAACAGCAATGAGCGCAAGGACTACATCGCGTACATCGATGAGGAATACAACGCCGCCCGTCTGACCGCCATCCTCACCGAGGTCACGAGCATCATCGGCGCCAACATCCTCAACATCGCGCGGCAGGATTACGATCCGCAGGGCGCGAGCGTGACCATGCTGATCAGCGAGCAGCCGATCGAACGCGAGCCCGAGAATCCGGAATCGCCGGGTCCGGTCCCAGAGGCAGTGGTCGCGCACCTGGACAAGAGCCACATCTGCGTCCACACCTATCCCGAGGCGCATCCCTACAACGGCATCGCCTCGTTCCGTGCCGACATCGACGTCTCGACCTGCGGCAAGATCTCGCCGCTGCGCGCGCTGAACTACCTGATCCACAGCTTCGATGCCGATGTCATCAGCCTCGACTACCGCGTCCGCGGCTTCACCCGCGACGTCGAGGGCACCAAGCATTACATCGATCACAGCATCACCTCGATCCAGAACTTCATCTCGCGCGAGATCTTGCAGGACTACCACGCGGTCGATGTGAACAACTACCAGGAAACGTTGTTCAACACCAAGATGATGCGCAAGGAGATCGATCTCGACCACTACGTCTTCGGCGGCACCGCGAAGGAGCGCATCCCATCGAAGCGCGATCGCGAGAAGATCCGCAAGCGCCTCTCGGACGAGATCCAGGAGATCTTCTATCTCCGCAACATGGAGTGATGGCCGAGTCGGCGCGCGTTGGGGCGCCGTTCGCTATCAACCCGCGGGGTTGGCCGTCTCGGGCGATGCCGGCGCGGCGGCAGTGCCATCAGCCGGCGCATCTGCGGCGGCCTTGGTCTTCTTGACGAACCGCGGAGGGGGATTGCCCTTGATGGTGAACGGTTCGTCGCCTTCAAGCTTCACGGCAGCCTTCTGGGCGGCCTTCACCACATTCAGGATGTCATCGGCGGTGTAGCCGGTCGAAAGCTTGAACGCGACGCCGATCTTGCCCTCGCCGCCGAGCTCGCTGAATTTGCACCACACCACGTGACCGGCCTGGGTCAGTTCGAAGGGAGTGGTGATCCACAGCTGGATCTTCTGTTCGGCGTTCTGGGCGACGAAGCAGGCGACGAAGTCGCGGTGCGCTTCCTTGGTCACCGTCAGGCCGGTGGCCCTGGCGAGTCCACCGAGGGCGAGGCGGGCGCATTCGGTGGTCGCGGTGCCCTTCTCCTGCTGGGTGAACGACATCTCGTAGGTGCCGATGCTCATCCGCGTCAGCGTCTTGGTCGTCGACGCGTTGATGTTCGGTCCGATGACGACCTTGAATTCACGCTCGGGAAAATTGGCGTATTTGGGCTTGACGTCGGTCATGCAGCAAAGGTTACAGATGCAACACCCTGGCACAACCCCCTTGGGACCAGTCGCTGCTAGTGAGGCTTTGGTGGCGCATCCGCTGGAAAATGGTGATTCCAATAGTCCGTGCGCGCCGTCGAGCGCAGGGACATCTCGGTGCCTCCGGCGTCGCGGACGTGCAGGAG
>JACDEN010000330.1:1657-4383 GCA_013816415.1 Planctomycetota bacterium | reverse complement strand
GTCCACCAGCGCGCGGGCGAGCGCGCGATGTCCCGCTAGAGCCGTCGGATCGCCGATGTCCTTCACATGGACGTGATGGACGCGCGCACCGAGCGCGCGCACCGCGTCCACCGGATCGATTCCCGATGCCGTGAAATGCCAGGTGTCCACCGTCGCGCCGAGGTCGTGGTCCGGCACCAGGAGGAACAGTTCGCGATAGTCGTCGAGCGTGTCGATCTGGAACCCGTGGTGGTTCTCCACCGTCACCCGCACCCCCGCGAGCCGCGCGGCGGGCAGCAACCGGGCGAAGCCGCGGGCGGCCCGGTCGCGCATCGCTGACCGCACGGCCGAAGGCGTCCCGTACGGGACCGGCATGGCATTGACGTTCACCAGAGACGCTCCGATGCGCGACGCGAAGTCGATGGCGGCTCGGACGTACGCCAGCGAGGCCTCGAGCGAATCGTCATCGGTGCCATCGATGCCGCCGGCATGCACGCCGACTGGTACGAGCTTCCGCTCGGCGAGCTCCGCGCGCGTACGCTCGGCGTCGGCGGAGCGCGCGTCCAGGTGGATCCACCCCGGGATCATCAGGATCTCGACCGCGTCGAACCCCGCGGTGTTGACCGCGTCCAGCGCCGCGGGCCAGCCGAGGTGAGAAGCGCCGATGGTGCTCATGCATGGGGTCATGGTGGGTCTCCGCGCGCCATCCTGCGCGGAGGTGCCCGGTGGGGATGGACGGGCGGGCCACGCCGGTGCGCCCCCGGGACGTGCTTCGCGGGAGCGATGCGTCATCATCCGGCATGCCCGCCTTGGCCGTTCAGTGGGTCGAACCGAATCGCTTCCCGGTCGGATGGAGCCTGACCTCCCACCGTCACGACCGCACGCACGAGCTGGTCCTGGTCGTCTCCGGCCGGCTGCGCACCACGGTCGACGGCGTCACGCGGATCGCCGAACCGGGCGACGCCGTCCTGCATGTTTCCGGACGAGCGCATGCGGAGTCCACCGTTGGAGGACGACCACTCGAGACGCTCTACGCGAGCTGGTGGGTCGGGACGGGCGCCGATCCATCCGCATGGGAATGGCAACGCCCAGATGCGTCAGGACGGATCGCCGCGGCGATGCGGTGGGCATCCGAGGCGTTCGCCGAAGGGACCCCGGCCGGTGTGGATGCCGCATCGGGCCTGATCACCGCCGCACTGCATGAACTCGCCCAAAGCATCGGCGGTGCCGATGCCGAACTGGTGCGCCGGGTGCGCGCCTACGTGCTGCCGCGTCTTGCGCAGGCGCTGACGCTCGACGAGCTCGCGCGCGCCGCATCGCTCAGCCGCCGCCATTTCGTGCGCCGCTTCACCATCGCCGCCGGTTCATCGCCGATGCGCTGGCTGCGCGCGCTGCGGCTCGACGCCGGCCGTCACCTGCTGGCAACCACCGACCGCACGGTCGAGGCGGTCGGACAGGAGGTCGGCTTCCCCGACCGCTTCCACTTCTCGCGCGCGATGAGCCAGCGCAGCGGCCGGCCGCCGAGCGCGTGGCGGACATCCTAGAACCAGGGACCTGGACATGACGAGCACGATCCTCCTGCCCGCGATCATCAGCGACCGCATGGTGCTGCAGGCCGGCAAGCCGGCTACCATCTGGGGCACCGCCGCACCACGCGAACGCATCCGCATCGAGATCGCAGGACGGCGTGTCGACACGGTGGCCGATCGCGACGGGCGGTTCTCGGCGCAGCTGACGATCGCGAAGCCCGGCGGTCCCTACCGACTGCGTATTTCCGGCCGGAGTGATCGCATCGTGGAGGATGTGTTGATCGGCGACGTCTGGCTCGGCTCGGGTCAATCGAACATGGAATGGTGGACGGCGCACACCACCGACGCCGCGCACGATATCCCGGCGGCCTGTCATCCCCAGATCCGGCTGTTCCAGATCGCCGCGCGTTCGGCGAAGGAGTCGAGCGAGGACGTGACGGGACGCTGGGTCGCTTGCGATCCGCAGACGGTGCGCGACTTCTCGGCAGTGGCGTACTTCTTCGGCCGCGAGATCCATCAGCGCACGGGACGACCGGTCGGACTGATCAACGCCTCGTGGGGCGGCACGCGCATCGAGCCGTGGATCAGCCTGCGGTCATTGCGGACGTATCCGGGTTTCCCTCCGCTGTGGCGGGCGCATCGGGCGCAGCTCAGCGGTCCGACACGCGATACCGAACGCGGCTTCTATCGGGACACCACCGTGACCGGAGCGGGACTGGGGTGGTCGAATGCGCGGTGCTCCAGCGCCGGCTGGAAGCGGATGACCGTGCCCGGGTGCTGGAACACCCGTGGGCTCGATCAGGTCGGGGCCGTGTGGTTCCGACGGAGGTTCACCGTTCCGCGCTCCTGGCTCGGCCGCGATCTCCGCCTGAGCCTCGGACCCCTGGTGGACTTCGATGCCACCTACGTGAATGGCGAACGCGTCGGCGGCGTCGAACAGGGAACCAACGGGGCCTGGAACATCGCACGTCACTATGTCATCCCGTCGACACTGCTGACCGCCGGCGGAAACAGCATCGCGGTACGGATCTTCGCGCACGGCGCGAACGGAGGCTTCGCCGGTTCCACCGACCAGCTCCACCTGTCGATCATCAACGATCGTCGGACGAGCCCCATTCCACTCGCCGGTCCCTGGCGGTACCGCATCGAGCGCGGGCTGAAGCCGATCGCTGCGGCGAGCCGCGGCATCGTTCCGAGCACCATCTTCAACGCCATGAT
>JACDEN010000330.1:0-1647 GCA_013816415.1 Planctomycetota bacterium | reverse complement strand
GTCGCTGATCCGCTCGGCTACCGGAAGCTGCTGCCGCTGCTGATCCGCGATTGGCGACGGCATTGGGGCGACGCAGCGCTTCCCTTCTACGTCGCACAGCTTTCGGATTACGCGCATTCCGATGCCGACGATAAACTGCCACGGCTGCGCGAAGCCCAGGACCTGGCAACGAAACAGATACCCCATACCGGCATGGCGGTCACCCTCGATGGCGGCGAGCGCGACATCCATGCGCGCAACAAGCAGATGGTCGGCCGCCGCCTCGCGCTGTTGGCGCTCGCCGGCACCTATGCCGCGAAGCGCGGAAAGCGAGTCGTCGCGACCGGACCGGCGGTGACCGAGATCAGGACCGCGGGCCCGCTCATGCGCCTGCGCTTCGATCAGCCGCTGCACTGCACCGACCGACGGTCGCAAGCCTTCACCATCGCCGGAAGCGATCGCGTCTTCCATCCTGCGCGAACGACCATCACGAGGGACACCGTGGTGGCGTGGAGTCCCCGCGTTCCCGAACCGCAGGCGGTGCGCTATGCCTGGGGCGACACCCCGCCGTGCACACTCTTCAACCGCGCGGGACTTCCGGCTCCACCCTTCCGGACCGATGACTGGCCGCCAGCCGGCTGATCCGGCGCCGGCGCTCCCACTTGCCGCCTTGCGCTGGCGCCGCGGAGCCGAGCATGTCCGGACCACCCAACGGACACCCCATGAAAGCCATCTTCCATACGCCGCACGGCGACATCAACGTATCGCTCTTCCCGACCACCGCGCCGAAGACCGTCGAGAATTTCGTGAAGCTGGTGAAATCCGGCTTCTACAAGGACCTCGCGTTCCATCGCGTGATCCCCAACTTCATGATCCAGGGCGGGTGCCCGAACACCAAACCGGGCGCGCGCGGCACGCCAGGCACCGGCGGTCCAGGCCACAACATCAAATGCGAGACCGGTCCGGGCAATCCCGAGCGACATCAGCCCGGTACCCTGAGCATGGCCCACGCCGGCAAGGACACCGGCGGCAGCCAGTTCTTCATCACCCACAAGGCGACGCCGCACCTCGACAACGTGCACACGGTGTTCGGTCGCGTGATGGGCCCCAAGGACCAGGAGGTTGTGAACAAGGTGGCACAGGGCGATCGATTTTCGGTCGATATCGTCGAAGAATGAAGAACGTCCGACGTCCGACGTGCGACGTCCGACGTCGGGAAGGACAACTGGCGACCGCTGATGCTGTCTGACGCGCAGCGCGAGTTCGTGGATCTGCTGGTCACCAGGCAGGCGCTGAAGTTCGGGGACTTCACCCTGAAGTCGGGGCGGAAGAGTCCGTACTTCGTGAACACCGGGTGCTTCAACCGCGGGTCCGACATCGCCAAGCTGGGCCAGGCCTACGCCGATGCCATCCGCCGGTCGTTCGGCGACGGCGTCGAGGTGGTGTTCGGTCCCGCGTACAAGGGCATACCGCTCGCGCTGGGCGCGGCGCAGGCGTACGAACAGCTGGTCGGCCACGAGGTCGGCTGGGCGTACGATCGCAAGGAGGCGAAGGATCATGGCGACGGCGGTTCGTTCGTCGGTGCGGCCCTGACCGCGGGACGCCAGGTGGTGGTGGTCGACGACGTCATCACCGCCGGCACCGCGGTGCGCGAGACCATGGCCAAGC
>JACDEN010000329.1 GCA_013816415.1 Planctomycetota bacterium | reverse complement strand
CGGCCTAGCCGAGCGACCGATCGATCGACAGGCCGGCCTGTGCAAGGTCGCGGCTCGCGGCATTGGTGCGCCCCGACCGGCTGCATCCTCGCAGGGGTGGAGGCCGCCATGACGAAACCGCAGATCCTGATGCTCGAGGACAACGAGCACGACGTGCTCCTGCTGCGCGAAGCCGCTGCCGATTCCGGGTTCGCGGTCGAGATCATGGCCGTCGGAAGCTGCCTCGACGCGGTGGCGTTCCTCGAGCGCGTCGGCAAGTACCGCAACGCGTGCAAGCCCGATCTCATCCTGGTCGATCTCAATCTGCCGATGGACCACGGCACGCAGCTGCTCGCATTCCTGAAAAAGAGCGAGCCGCACCGCGCGATCCCGGCGCTGGTCTACAGCTCGTCATCGAGCGAGCAGGAACTCACCGCGCGCATGCCAGCCGAGGAGTTCCTGCTCAAGCCGGACAACTTCGAAGGCTTCGCGCGCGTGCTCGACCGCCTGAAGGAATCCCTGCCCGCGGCGGCGACCTGACATGGCACGCGCCGAGAAGAAGACAGCCGGCTCAGCGAAGAAGGCGAAGCCGCGAGCCGAGCGGGGCCGGTCCGAGCCGGAGCCGCGCAGCAAAGGCTACGCCGAGCGGGTGATGGAACACCTGCGCGATCCGAGCAAGACCGCGGCGCTGCTCGAAAAGGTGCGGAAAAAGCTCGACGACCTGGAGAGCGCGCATGGTCCGCTCGCGAGCATGTGGTCGTATCTCGAGGCCTGCTACCGCCTGTTCCGGGCCTACGCGGCGGGCGACTACACCGAGCTGCCGGTGCGCTCGATGGTGCTGGTGACCATCGCCATCATCTATTTCGCCTCGCCCATCGATATCATCCCCGATTTCCTGCCGCTGATCGGCCTGGTCGACGACGCCGCGATCATCGGTTTCGTGATCTCGCAGGTGAAGCGCGACCTCGACGCATTCCTGATCTGGGAGTCGCAGCGGGAGGCCCGCAAGAAGTAGCAGGGGCTTCAGCTTCAGCTTCAGCTTCAGCTTCAGCTTTGAAGCGGTGGGTATCCCGCTCGCCGCGCGTCCAGCCATTGCACCAAAAGCAATCTCGTCCGCGCCGTTTTGCCCGCGCCCGACTGGGAAGCTGAAGCCGAAGCTCAAGCCAAAGCAGAACTGATAGCTGATAGCTGATAGCTGATAGCTGATAGCTGATAGCTGATGGCTGATAGCCGATAGCCGACCGCTGTCACCCGCGCCCCCCGTTGTCCCGCTCTCGCCACCGCGAACACTCTCGCCCATGCCGAACCCCCTGCCCGGCGGTCCTACCGACCGTCCGCGCGTGCCACCGCCACGCACGCCGCTCAGCGACGCCTGCATCGTGCTGGTGCGCACCCAGGGCCCGATCAACCTCGGAATGGTCGCGCGCCTGTGCGGCAATCTCGGAGTCGCCGACCTGCGGCTGGTCGCGCCGTTGTGCGAGGTCGACTGTTCCGACAGCCGCAAGTTCTCCACCCATTCGCGCGAACTGCTGCTGAGCGCGCCGATCTTCGCGACGGTGGGCGAAGCGGTCGCCGATTGCGGCCTAGTCATCGGCACCAGCGGGGATTTCCGCACCAGCGAACTCGGCGCGCACGTGCGCGTGCAGGACGTCCCGCGGCTGCTGGCGAGCCGGCCGGCGGCGAAGTACGCGCTGGTGTTCGGCAACGAGGCCGATGGCCTCGACGAGCTCGAGCTGCGCGCCTGCCAGGCCTGGATCCACCTCGACACCTACGGACCCAACATCAGCTACAATCTGGCCAACGCGGTCGCGATCACCGGCTACCTGATCGCCAGCGGAGCCGAGATCCCGCCGAGCGACCAGCCGCTGGCGGCGGCGCGCGAACACGTCGACAGCCTGCACCGCTACTGGCTCGAGACGCTCGAGCGCTTTGACTACTTCCGCCGCACCGAACGCGAACGCTTCGCGCCGCTGCTCGGCAAGTTCATCGGCCGCCTGCACCTGTCCGACCACGATGTGCAGGTGCTGCGGGGCATGCTGGCGCAGTTCAACGTCTCGGCCTTCAAGGACCGCTTCGACCGGATGCCGCCGGGCGCTGCCGACGAGCGCGCTCCGCTGCCCTGACCGTTACTTCGCGGGGGCGGCCTCGATCAGCTGCGCCGCCGCGGCGCGCAGCCGGCGGAAGCTCTCGGGCGAGGCGTTGGAGAATCGCTCGGTGCCCGCGTCATCGGCGGACTTCTTCTGGTGGGTGACCTCGAGATCGAGGTAGTGGTCGATGAAGCGCGCGAGCTGGCCGGGAGTCAGGCCGAGGCGGTCGCGCAGCAGGCACAGGTATTCGACATCCTGTTCCGCGCGGCAGTAGGCGTCGAGCCGGAGCGTATGGTGGACCAGGGTGTCCTCGCCGTGCTTCTGCAGGATGAAGATGCCGAGCTCATCGGCGTTGGTGAGCGCAGCGTCGCCGACGATGGTCTGCCACGGCACCACGCCGGTCGCACCGTCGCGGAAGGCGGCGAGCACCCACGCCTGGGTTTCGCGATTGGAATGCTCGACCGCGTTGTTCGATCCGTACACCCACACGCGTTCGCCGAACCGCCGCGCGTGGTCCTCGACCACCCGCCGGTAGCGCGCATAGGCGCCCGAGCCCACCACCCACAGGTCGGCGACCTGGTCGAGCCCGCTGCGCGTGAATTCCGGCCGCGAGATGTCGATGCGGTAGTCGAGGCGGATCGGGCACGCGTCGCCTTTCGCCCGCGCGACCAGGCCTCCGTAGAACGCCAGCGCGCGGTAGTCCCACCACGACGCCGGTTCATCGAGCACCCACGGATTGTGCTTCAGGTCGTCGATCGCTCCCTTGTTGTTGCAGAAGGCCTGGAAGCCGGTCTCGGTCCAGCCCTCGCGCTTCGCCACCGCGATGAAGTCGCGCATGATCGCGACGAAGGTGTCGGCGTACTCGGGCTTGTCGAAGGCGTGGAACGCGTCGGGGTTGCCGTTGAACCAGGCGCGCACATTCAAGGGCCAGCTCTCATGGAAGGTCAGGTAGAATCCCGGCGCCGGGATCGCGCCACGGTGGCCTGTCGCGAAGCAGCTGCCGCTGAGATACGGCCCGAACGCGGCGATGAAATCGTCCCAGTACGCATGCTCGGCGCCAGGCGCGATGTCATTGTAGCGCGCCTCGTCCATGCGCCGGCCCGACGGCAGGATCATGTCGAGGTTGCACTTGCGCGCGCCGGGCGCGGCCGAGCTGTGCGAATAGTGGAGGATGTTCGCGTGAACGCGATGGTCGTAGGCCGCCTGCTGCAGTGCGTAGAAGGTCGCGACGCGCTCGGGCATGCCGTAGCCGTTCATCTCGCAGAGGAAGCTCGCGCGCTTCGGCAGCGTGATGTCGCGCACGCGCAGGCGGATGTGCAGGGTCCGTCCGTCCGAAAGCGCGAATCGCCCCGCGATGTCGCCGGCCGGCGCCTCGAACGGGACGAATATCTCGACCACCACCGGCGTCGCTTCGCCGGACAGGAGCATCACCGTCGAGCACGGCAGCAGCGGGTCCGGAACGCGGCCGGCCGGCGAGGCGACGTAGAGCGCGCGGAAAACGTCGCAGCGGCACCCTGGGAGGGTCGCCGAGACCGTGGCTTCGCCGCTGCCGCGCACCAGCGCCTGGAAGCCCACGACCTCTCCACGGGCCGCATCCAGGGTGATCGCGCTGCCGTCGAACACCTCGTTGACCGCGCGCAGATCGTCAGGCAGACGCCCGATCGCGCTGCCGCCGGCGTCGTAGCGGTCGAGCAGGGGAATGACCGCGATGTCGGTGGCGGCCGGCCGGCCGACGATCGGAACGATCACCGGATGCGCGGGTTCGATGGGCGCCGTGATGGCGGCGGCGACCGCGGCCGGCGGCGAACGCCGGCCGAAGCGGTCGATGGCGGTGATGCTCACGCTGAGCGTGCCGGCCGGGAGCGCCACGTCGCGGATCGGAATCGCCTGGCGCTGTCCCGGACGCGCGAAGGGGATGTTCCAGCGCGGGAGCTCGCGTCCGCCCACCGTCACCTGGTATCCGAAGGCATCCACCGGGGCCTGCAGCGACAGCCACACCTGCTCGGGATCGCGCGCGTCGAGGGTGCACGCGGCCGCCGGCGACGGCGCCGCGCCCGCTGGCACCGCCGCGTCGAGCGTGACCAGCAGATACGGCGCCTGTCCTGATTGCTCGCGCGCCGCGATCGTCGGGTTGCGGCTGTAGTCCGCGTCCACCTCCTGGATGGCGAGTCCGTGCGCGAGTCCGACCGCGAGCGCCTGCACGAGTTCCGGCGCCACCGACCAATGGTACCAGCCGTCGACCACCGTGCTCGCAGCCCGGCAGGTGAGCGATTCGCCATTGCCGAGCGAGACCGCGGGGAAGCGCGCGCCGGCGACGCCCCAGCC
>JACDEN010000328.1:2349-4392 GCA_013816415.1 Planctomycetota bacterium | reverse complement strand
GCGACCGACGCGGTCGCGTCCGACGACCTCGGTTGGCACGAGCCGACGACCGCACCATTCGCGCTGAACGGGTTCCCGTGGTTCGCCGTCGACCATATCTACCGCCGCATGCCGGTCTCGCCGGCACATCCGCTGCCGGAAGCGGTGGACGGGCTGGCGAACCACACCGCGGGCGGACAGATCCGCTTTCGCACCGACGCGCGCGACATCTCGGTGCGCGTGGATCTGCGCGGGGTCGCGGACATGCACCACATGCCGTCCACCGGGCAATGCGGATTCGACTGCTACGTCGGCGCCGCCGGATCGCAGCGTTATGCCGGCTCATCGATCTACGATCAGCGCAAACAGAGCTACCAGGCGCGTGTCTTCGAATCGAGTGCGCGCGAGCTGCGCGACGTCACACTGTACTTCCCGCTCTACCAGGGCGTGGACACGGTGTGGATCGGCCTCGACCGCGACGCGGCGCTCGCACCACCTCAGCCATGGCGCATGTCGCGCCCCGTGGTGATCTACGGCACCTCGATCACCCAGGGCGGCTGCGCCGCGCGGCCTGGCATGGCCTACACCAATATCCTGAGCCGTCGCCTGCAGGCGGAGGTCATCAACCTCGGGTTCTCAGGCAGCGGGCGCGGCGAACCGGAGGTCGCGCGCGTCATCGCCGGGATCCCCGACCCCGCGTGCCTGGTCCTCGATTTCGAGGCCAACTGCCAGGACGTCGCCCTGTTCGAGTCACGTCTCGCGCCGTTCATCGGCATCCTGCGCGCCGCGCATCCGACGGTGCCGATCCTGGTCCTGCCCAAGCCGCCGTACGCGTGGGACCCGGTGCGCCCCACGGAGATCCGCTCCCGCGACGTGCGCCACGCCCACGCACGCAAGGTGGTCGACGAATTGCGCACCCGCGGAGACTCGCGGGTGTATTTCCACGACATCGCCGCGGCGCTCGCCGACACAGCCTACCACGAAGGCACGGTGGACGGCGCCCATCCCACCGATCTCGGGTTCCAGCTGCTCGCCGATGCGATCGAGCCGGGGCTGAGGCGCGCGCTCGGGCTCTGATCCCGCGTCAGCTCTTGGCGGCGCGCGCAGCCGCGGCTTCGGTGGACAGGAAGCGTTTGGCCTCGATGAGCCCGCGCTGCTCGCCGGCCGCGTCGGTGTTGAACTCCTCGTCTTCGAGTTCGATCGACACCAGGCCGCGGTAGCCGACGGCCGCGAGCTTGGCGAAGAGCGGCTTCCACGCGATCGAACCGCGCCCGGGAACGCAGTAGCGCCAATGGTGGGCGCCGAATCCGTGGCCCTTGGCGAAGGTCGCCGGCTGCAGATTGCCGTGCTCGTACAGCTCGTCGGCGAGCAGCTCGGTGTCCTTGCCGTGCACGTGGTGGATGCTCGCCGAGAACTCGTCGACGAAGCGCAGCGGATCGATGCCCATGCGCACCAGGTGCGAAGGGTCGAAGTTGATGCCCGCGTTCGCCGGCAATTCCTTCAGCAGCGCGCGGTAGTCCGCCGGGGTGCAGCCGATCGAGCTGTAGTGCGGGCCGCCGCCGGGCCAGCCTTCGATCAGCACCTTCACGCCGTGCTTGGCCACGCCCTCGCACAGCCTGCCGTAGCCGTCGACCACGAAGCGGAAATTCTCGGCGCGCGCGCGCGCGTGGTCTTCGACCACCGCGACGCTGAAGACCAGGGTCGCGAGCGGCGCCACCGCGGCGACGTAATCGATGGTGCGCTGCGCGGCTGCAGCGCGCTTGCCGGCATCGGGAGACGCCAGATCCGACCACGCGCCGACCGGATCGATGGTGCCGACCTTCAGCCCGGCATCGACCACCTTCTGCAGCTCGGCGCGCGTGCGCGGCGGGCCGAAGTCGAGGGCCGCGAAACCGTTGTCGCGCGCGAATGCGATCAGGCCGTCGACGTCCTTCTGCCACTCGCTCCAGCCTTGGCGGAAGCCGATGGGGTATGATCCGGTCTTGGTCGTGGCTGGCATGGATTTCCTCGAAACGGTTGGCGTTTGGAAACGGTGCGCGACTCGGATCAGCCGGCGGCGGCGCC
>JACDEN010000328.1:0-2339 GCA_013816415.1 Planctomycetota bacterium | reverse complement strand
CGCGCACATCTTCGAGCGTATCCGTGGCGGGCGAGCGGAATTCCGCGCCGGTTGCGCAGCAGGCGACGAAGTGGCGCATCTCCTCGAGGTACGACCAGCGGCGGCCGCCGTCGGGGAAGATGCGGGTGGCGGTCTTCTCCTTCTGGTTGGCGCGGTACATCTCGACCGTGGCCGGCACGTTGCGCAGCAGCAGCGGCGGCGCCTCGGTGCGGATCCAGCCGCCGTCGAAGAACACCTGGGTGTGCTCGTCCCAGCCCTCGTAGTCGAGCCAGCCGGATTCGATGGTCACCGGCACACCGCCGACGTCGAGCATGACCACGCCGTGCACGCCGTTGCCGTGGTTCAGCTCCGCCGCCTTCACCGTGATGCCGCCGGCCGAGTTGAGGAACCAGCGCACCAGGTTGACGTTGTGGGTGTACTGCTGCAGGTAGTTGATGTAGCCATCGCGGTGGCGCTCGGGCAGCCACGTCGGCCACGTGACGGAGGTCTCGGGATATTTCTCGTCGGTCTGGTCGAACGGGGTGTCGAGGCCGCCGGTCCAATCGCCGCCGAAACCGTGGTTGCGCACGTAGCGGATCTGCCCGAGCTCCTTCGACGCCACCGCCTGATCGATCAGCTGCTTGACTCGGATGTTGCCCGGATCGTAGCGCTTCATGTAGGCGACCATCAGCCGCTTGCCGCTCTTCCGCTCGGCGTCCAGCACGCGCTGGCCCTGCTCGACGCTGATCGCCATCGGCTTCTCGACAAACACGTCCTTGCCGGCGTTCAGCAGATCGATCGCGATCTCGCCCTGCACCGCGTAATGGCCCGAGACCGCCACCGCATCGATATCCTTGTCCTGTGCGAGTTCGCGGTGGCTCCGGTACAGCGTCGGCACCCGGTAGCGCTCCTGCACTTTCTTGCCGAGCTTCGGCCGAACCTCGGCGATCGCCGTGAGTTCGCACTCGCTGATCGCCGCGATGTTGGGGAGGTGGACCTTCTGGGCCATGAAGCCACAGCCGACGTAGCCGATGCGGAGCCTGCTCATGGGGACGCCTTTCGTGCCGGGAAGTGCGGGCGGTAAGCTTGGAACCGCGCATGGATCCGGCGCAGGCCCGATTCATACTGATGCGCGATGAATCTTGGAATGGCGGCGAGTGCGTCGGTGTTGCCGGAAAGTGCTCATGAGCACTAAGCCGCTGTCGCTGCTGAGCGTCGGCCGCATGGTGGTGGACGCCTCGTGGGCGGCGGCGCGGCATTCGCACCCGTTCATCGAGATGATGGTGATCAATGGCGGCGCCCTCGAGGTGCGCCTCGGAGAGCAGACGCTGCGCGCGCGCACCGGCGACGTGCTGCTCTATCCGCCCGGCATCGCGCACGCCGAGCACGCCTGCGACGGCGCGAGCGTGGACTTCGCATTCTTCGCCTACCGCGGCGAGCCAAAGACGATGTCGCCGCTCGTGCACGACTCCGCCGGCCGCATGCGCCTGCTCGCGGCGTGGCTGGAGCAGGAGCGCTCGACCGCCTACGATCGGCGAACAGAACTGCTCGACGCGATCCTGGTGCTGTTGATCGCCGAGTACGATCGGCTGTGCGTGCGCCGCGAGCCCACGCTCGCCGACGCGATCCGCGCCTTCCTGCGCGAACACCTCGCCGAGGCGCTGACCGTCGATGACCTCGCCGCGCACGCCCACATGAGCCGCGCCCACTTCATCCGCACCTACAAACGCGCCGCCGGCCGCACCCCGATGGACGAGCTGCGCGTCATGCGCGTCGAAGCGGCGCGTGACCTGATCATCACCAGCGACCTGCCGCTGAAGACCATCGCCGACCGCGTCGGACTGGGCGACGAGCAGCATCTGTCGCATGTGTTTCGCCGGCTGATGCGGGTGGCGCCGGGGTATTACAGGAAGAGGGGGTGATTCGGATTGGTTCTGAGTTCTGGGTTCTGAGTCGACGTCAGACCACTCGCCTTGCTGCCGTCTTGTTTCCGACACAGAACCCAGCACTCAGAACCGTCGCGTATTGATTGTGACGGTTCTGGGTTCTGGGTCGCGACAAACCATACGATTTCTTGTCCGACTCAGAACTCAGAACCCAGCACTCAGAACCCGCCCCCATCCCCCATAGCCTGCTCCTCCAACGCACCTACGCTCCCCCCATGGCCGCGTTCGTGTACCTGCTGCGCTGCCGTGATGGTTCGCTGTACTGCGGATGGAGCACCGATCCGCGCGAGCGCGCGCGGGCGCACAATTCGGGACGCGGGGCGGCCTACACGCGGTCGCGGCGGCCGGTGCGGCTGGTCTATGTCGAGCCGTGCACCGACCGCAGCGCGGCGCTGCGCCGGGAGTGGGCGATCA
>JACDEN010000327.1 GCA_013816415.1 Planctomycetota bacterium | reverse complement strand
GAGATCACCACGCCCGGCGATCTCCCCAAGGACGGCTACGACGGCATCGAGGAGCCGCTGGTGCTGATCCACTTCATGGTCCCCGCCGACAAGATCGGCGTGGTCATGCAGCTGGCGTCCGACCGCCGCGGTGAATTCATGCGCCAGGACTACCTCGGCACCAAGCGCTGCGTGCTGTCGTACAAGATGCCGCTCGCCGAGGTCATCTACGATCTCTTCGACAAGTTGAAGAGCGTGACCTCGGGCTACGGAACCATGGATTTCGAATTCTCGGGATACCAGCTCGCCGAGCTGGTGAAGGTCGACGTGCTGGTCCACAACACGCCGTGCGACGCGCTGGCGTTCATCTGCCATCGCTCCGTGGCCGAGCACCGCGGCCGCGCGATCATCAAGGCGCTCAAGGAGGAGATCCCCAAGCACCTGTTCGAGGTCGCGCTGCAGGCGGCCATCGGCACCCGGGTCATCGCCCGCGAGACCATCAAGTCGGTCGGCAAGAACGTCACCGCCAAGTGCTACGGCGGCGACGTCTCGCGCAAACGCAAGCTCCTCGAGAAGCAGAAGGAGGGCAAGAAGCGCATGAAGATGGTCGGCAACGTCGAGGTGCCGCAGTCCGCATTCATGGCGGTGCTGAAATCCCGCAGCGCCGAGGACTAACGCCCCCGCCGGCTCGACTGCGCGGGCTCACGCCTTCCCGATCCCCAGCTGGTCCATGCGCTTCTTGAGCGTGATGCGGTTGATGCCGAGGATCTCGGCGGCGCGCAGCTGGTTGCCGCCGGTGCGGGCCAGCACTTCGCGGAACAGCGCCATCTCGATCTCGTCGATGGCGCGCTGATGGACTTCGCCCGGGTGCTGGTTGACCAGGCGCGCGGTCAGGTTCGAGATCGCCGCGCCGAGCGTGCTCGGAGCGGGTCCGGCCTCGGACGCCGTCGCCGCGATGCCGAGGTGCTCGGGTCCGATGATGCCGCCCTGGGCGAGCACCGCCGCCTCCTCGAGGACATGCTTGAGTTCACGGACGTTTCCGGGCCACTGATGGCGCTTGAGCAGATCCATGGTTTCGCCGGTGATGGCGATCTGGCGTGACAGCCGGGTGGCGATGCGCCCGAGGACGAAGCGTACCAGGGCCGGCAGGTCGTCCAGCCGGTCCATCAGGCGCGGCAGATGGATGGTGACCACGCGCAGCCGATAGGCGAGATCCTCGCGGAATCCGCTGCCGGGACCGAGCTTCGAGAGATCGCGGTTGGTGGCGGCGACGATGCGCACGTCGACCTGGATCTCATCCTCGCCGCCGACGCGGGTGAAGCGCTGGTCCTCGAGGAATCGCAGCAGCTTCACCTGCGCCGGAGCGGGCAGTTCGCCGACCTCGTCGAGGAACAGCGTGCCGCCGTTAGCCGCCTCGACGCGGCCGATCTTGCGCGTCTTGGCGTCGGTGAACGCGCCCGGCTCGTGGCCGAAGAGCTCGCTCTCGACCAGCCCATCGGGCAGCGCGCCGCAATTGACTGCGATGAACGGCGCGTCGCGGCGCTTGCTGTAGCGGTGCAGCGAACGCGCGACCAGTTCCTTGCCGGTTCCCGACTGTCCGGTGATGAGGACGCCGAGGTCGGTGCCGGCGGCGGCGGCGATGCGGCGGTAGACCTCCTGCATGGCGGGCGTCGAACCGATGATGGTGGGCTCGGGTTCGCCGCCGCTGGCTGCCTGCGGATGGGCGGCTGCGGCGAGCACGTCCTCGCCGAGCGCGCGGCGCACCACGTCCAGCGTGCGGTCGAGATCGAGCGGCTTCGGCAGGTAGTCGAACGCGCCGCGCTGCACCGCCTCGACCGCCGTCTCCATGGTGCCGTGTCCGGTCGAGACCACGACCGGCAGCGTCGGGTAATCTGCGTGCAGCGAGGTCAGCAGATCAAAACCGGATTCGCCGGGCATGCGCACGTCGGTGATGACGAGATCCGGATGATGCCGGCGGACGGCGCGTCTGGCCGCTGCGGCGTCGGCCACCACCTGCACGCGATAGCCGTTCGTCGCCAGGGCCTGCTCGAGCGCCCAGCACACCGCAGCGTCGTCGTCCACCACCAGGATCAGGGAGGTCTCGTCGGTCATCACCCGCGATCATGCGCGCCGCACGGCACTCGCAAAGACGCGATCGAGGTTCGGCCGAGTTGACACAGGGCTCACCTGTGATGTATGCATGGTTGTCCACCGCATCCACTTCGATCAATCCGGAGACATGGGAATGGGTTCCAGCCGCCGTAACGCTCCCCTCGTGGCGACCCTGGCGTGCCTCGCCCTGGCGGCCGGAACGCAGGGTCAGGATTCCTACATCATCGGACCGCGGGCGCTGGGCATGGCTGGCGCCAACGTCGCCTCGACCGACGACTATACCGCACAGTTCTACAATCCCGCCGCCTTCGGATTCTTCCGGCACCGCACCGAGTCGGGAGAGCGGCTCGCCAGCGACAGCAACGATCTCGGTCGCAAACGCTGGGGCTTCGGCGTCGATGTCGGCGCCAGCACGCTCATCCAGGGCCACATGGGCGACTACCTCGACCAGCTGTCGAAGGTGAACGACATCGACACCTCGGGCATCCAGAGCGCGGAAGATGTCCAGCGCCTGGTCGCGATCGCGAACAGCCTGGCGCACATCTCCGACACCGGCAACGCGGTGACCTCGGATGTGAACGGCGGAGCGGGACTGCGCATCGGACCGTTCGGCCTCGGTGTTCGCACCACCTTCCAGGCCACGGGCCGCGTCGATCAGACCGACCTCATCAACGTCGCTTTCGGCACCCCGATCACCAACGCCCAGGTGCAGAGCGGAGGCGCGACCGGCGACGGGACCGTGCAGGTGTTCACCCCGGCGCAGCAGGCGCAGCTGACCGGCGCGGGCCTCAACAACACCTCGATCCAGGTCCTCGATCTCTATGCCCGCCAGCAGGGGCTCAGCGGCACCTCCGACGCCAACACCATCCAGCTGCTGGTGAACAGCATCGTGCAGAGCAATTCCGGCAGCCCCGCCAATTTCAAGAACAACCAGACGCGCGTCACCTTCCGCGGCTTCGGCGTGGCCGAGGTCCCGCTCACCTACGGCTTGGCTCTCGGCGAGCACATCAGCGTCGGGGGGAGCCTAAAACTGATGATCGGGCGCGTCTACGGCACCACTGTCCGTGTCTTCGACGACAATGCGGACAACGTGATCTCGAGCGCGACCAAGAATTACAAGCAGTCGGTCAATGTCGGTCTCGACCTCGGAGTCATGGCGCGCATCCCCATGCTGCAGGTCGGCCTGGTCGGCCGGAACCTCAATGCGCCGACCTTCGAGGGCCCCACGGTCACCGATTCCGCCACCGGCATCACCACCAGGTACAGCGATGTGCGCGTCGATCCGCAGGCCACCCTCGGCGTCGCCTTCATCCCCGCGACCACCCTGGTCATCGAAGCCGACTGCGATCTCAACGCGGCCTCGACCACCCTGCCAGGATACGACACCCAGCGCCTCTCGGGCGGGATCGAATGGAATCCCGGCCGCGTCATCGCCCTGCGCGGCGGCGTGTACAAGAACCTCGCGGAAAGCGACGTCCCCTTCGTCGTCACCGGCGGGGTCGGCTTCAATCTGTACATCGTCCGCCTCGATCTCGCCGCGGCGATGTCGCCCAAGAAGGTGCAGTTCCAGGGCAAGAGCTTCCCCAAGGAGGGACGCGTCGCGTTCGGCCTGTCGGTTGACTTCTAGGGTCCCGGGATGGGATCGCCCACATGGCCGGTCCACCCAGCGCGTCATCAGTGAACGCGCCGACGGCGTGGGACCGGACCGCCTGGCTGCGTGAACGCTCAGCGCGGGCCGACGCCTTCCTCGCAGCGCATGCCTGGCAGCGCGACCGCCTGGTCGGGATCCTCGGAGCCACGGCAACAGGAGCGGCGGCGGCGCGCGTGCGGGAGCTGCTCGATCCGCGCTGTGTCGCGGTCGTCACCGGTCAGCAGCCGGCGGTCGGCGGAGGTCCCCTCTACACCGTGGTGAAAGCGGCCCATGCGATCGCGATCGCCCGCGGCCTGTCGGAGGTCGGGCGTTCCGCGGCGCCGATCTTCTGGTGCGCCAGCGAGGATCACGACCTCGGGGAGGCCGATCACGCGGATATCATCGCGGCCGACGGTTCCATCCACCGCTTCCACGGCGATCTCGGCGGCGGCCGCGGCAGCCTGCGCTTCCGTCCGGCGCGTTCGTGGTGGTCGGCGCTGATCGCGCACTGCCGGACGCATCTCGGATCGGGGATCGGTGAGCCGTACATCGCATCGCTCGTGCCCGATGCCGAGGAGACGATGGGCGCCTGGCACTGCCGGCTGCTGTCGTCGCTGTTCGCGCAGCACGGCCTGATCTGCGTCGAGGGCCATCGGCTGCGCCCGTTGTGGGCCGAGG
>JACDEN010000326.1 GCA_013816415.1 Planctomycetota bacterium | reverse complement strand
CGGCGGACGTGCGCCTGGCCGACGGCAGCGTGCTGTCGCTGATCGACGATGCACGTCTGCGCGCCGTCGGCGACGCCTGGCGTCTCGAGCGTGGAGCGGTCACGGTCGAAGCGGTTCCTCAACAGCCGGGACACCGCCTGACGATCGCCACCGCGCACGCCACCGTCAGCGTCGTCGGCACCGTGTTCCGCGTCGAAGCCGGCGCCGACGACACCTGGGTGTCGGTCGTCCACGGACGCGTCGACGTCGCCGCCGGATCAATGATGCGCACCATTGATGCCGGACAGAGCGCGCTCGCCGATTCCGGCGGCGTCGCGCTCATGGGCCCGCAGCGTGCGCTCGCGCTCACCGACGGAGTTCCCAGCGACCTCTTCGATCCCGTGGTGCTGATCGCGCAGAGCGGCACCTTCCATGGCCTCGACCTCGCGCGCTTCACCTATCGTCCGAGCGGGAGGGCAACCGCGCACTTCGCCGATGTCGCCTGGCCGGTAACGATCGCGCCCGACGAACGGCACGCCACCGTCTGGCTGCGACCGCTGTCGGTGGAACCCGCCGCCCGCATGGACGGCACCATCGTCGCGATCACCGCCGGCCTCGACGACTGCGACTACCTGCTGGCCGAACGCCACGTGGCCGCCGGCGAGCGCGGCTGGCTGCGCCTCGAGGCCGATCTCGCTGCCGGCACCCTCAACTGGACTCGTCCCGGTGCCGTCGCCCAGCCACTGCGTGCGGATGCGATCAAGCGCTTGTCGCTGCGCGCATATTGCGGGTACATCGACACGGTGGTGACGGTGCCGGTGATCGGGCGCTGATCCCACGCGGGTGCGGACTTCCGCACCTGGCGTGCGACCGGCATGACAGGAACCGACGGCTTTGCAGCACGATCCGGCCTTCCCAGGCGCATCGACGCGGGCATCGTCAGGCACCTCACGATCGTCCATCGCGATGCGCGATGCGCGAAGCTCGGCGCCGACGTATCGGCCGTCACTCATCCAACTGGAAGCAGCCCATGGGCACCCTCATCACCTGTGTGCACGAACGGCTGAACCTGGCGATCGAGGTCAGCGACGAGCGCGACGTGCGCCTGCTGCATTGCTCGACCACGCCGTTCGACCCCGCTGTGCCGGCAGCGGATGCGCGATCCCGCTTCCGCCTGGTCGAGGTGCAGGCGACGGGTGAAAACCAGCTCGACCATCACGGCTCGAAATACACCGGCACCGGACCGGCGAACCGCCTACGCTACGTGACCCACCGCGACCATATGACCGGCGCCGGACGTCACCTCGAGATCGAGCAGGCGGTGGACGGCCTGACCGTGATATCGCATCTGGTATTCGTGCGCGGCCTGCCGGTGGTGCGCTCCTGGACCGAGATCGTCAATCGCGGCGTCGCAGCGGTCGGCCTCGAGTACGTCTCGTCGTTTGCGCTCACCGGCGTGGGCAAGGAAGGCCTGCGTCCACTCGACGAGCGGCTGCGCCTGCACGTCGCGCACAACACCTGGCATGGCGAAGGGAAGTGGCGACGCCACCGGCTCAGCGATTGCGGGCTCGAGCTGATGGTGTCCCAGCCGCTGAACCGGCTGGCGTTCACCAGCACCGGCACCTGGTCCACCAGCTCGCATCTCGGCTGCGGCGCGCTCGAGAATATCGAGTCGGGCGAGACGCTGGTGTGGCAGATCGAGCACCAGGGTTCGTGGCATGCCGAATACGGTTTCACCGCAGGCAACCTGTACCTGCGCCTGAGCGGTCCGACGCAGAACGAGAGCCATTGGTGGATCGCGCTCGCTGCCGGCGCGTCGTTCGTCTCGGTGCCCACCGCGATCGGCGTGGTCGCGGGCGGTCTCGACCAAGCGCTGCAGGCCATGACCCGCTACCGCCGCGCCATCCGGCGGCCGAACCGCGACGACGTCGAGCTTCCGGTGATCTTCAATGATTACATGAACTGCCTGTTCGGTGAGCCGACGACCGAGGCCCTGCTGCCGCTGATCGATGCCGCCGCGGATGTGGGCTGCGAATACTTCTGCATCGACTGCGGCTGGTACGCCGACGGATCGTGGTGGGACGGCGTCGGCGAATGGCTGCCCTCGGCCAGGCGGTTCCCCACGGGAATCGAAGTGCCGCTGCAGCGCATCCGCGACCGCGGCATGATTCCCGGGCTGTGGCTCGAGCTGGAGGTGATGGGCATCCGCTGTCCGCTCGCCGATCGCGTACCGGACGCATGGTTCTTCCTGCGTCACGGGAAACGCATCATCGACCATACGCGCTACCAGCTGGATTTCCGCAACCCGGAGGTCCGCGCCCACGCCGACGCGGTGATCGCGCGGGTGGTCGGCGACTACGGGGTCGGCTACATCAAGATGGACTACAACATCAACGCGGGCATCGGCACCGAGCATCAGGCCGACAGCGCCGGCGCTGGGCTGCTCGAGCACAATCGCGCGTACCTCGCCTGGCTCGACGGCGTGTTCGCGCGCCATCCCGACCTGGTCATCGAAAACTGCTCGAGCGGCGGCATGCGCATGGATTACGCGCTGATGTCGCGCCACAGCATCGCCTCGACCAGCGACCAGACCGATTACCGCAAGAACGCGCTGATCGCCTGCGCATCGCCGGCATCGGCCACTCCCGAGCAGTGCGCGGTGTGGGCGTATCCGCTGAAGGATGGCGATCGCGAGGAGGTCGTCTTCAACCAGGTCAACGCGATGCTGATGCGCATCCATCAGAGCGGCCACCTCGCTGAACTGTCGGCCGAACGACGCGCGCTCGTCGCCGAAGGGATCGCCTGCTACAAGAGCCTGCGTCATCTTATTCCCGACGCCGTCCCGTTCTGGCCGCTCGGCATGCCGCGATTCGGCGACGGCTGGACCTGCCTGGGCCTGCGCAGCGGCGCGACCACGCTCGTGGCGGTCTGGCGGCTGTCGTCTCCAGAACCAGCGTGCGCATTGCCGATCGCGCATCTCGAGGGAACCCCCTCCGTGTGCTGCCTCTACCCCTCGTTCACCGGCTGTTCGTGGCGCTGGAACGAGCCCACCAGCACGCTCAGCGTCGTCATCGCCGAGCCGTACCGGGCGCGGATCCTGCAGCTGACCTGAGGGCGATCGACCTGCCGCCGGGGACCAACGACTCCCTCACGCCTCCTCCTGCGCCAACGTCCACAACAGCGGCTGGCTGCCGCGCATCGCCCAGCCCTGCTCCTTCTCGAGCTGGTCGGGGATGCAGTAGCGGAAGCTGATCGGATAGCGGAACGCGGGATCAAAGGGCGCCGGCCGCTGGCCTTGGATGGGCTGTCCGTAGGCGTTGAGCGCACCGGAGTCCTCGGGGCTCATCGCCAGATTGGTCGGCGTGTACAGGTAGCGGTCGCGGAACAGCTCCCGCGCGACCCGGGTGTAACCAGCAGACGCCTCGGGATCGCTCGCGCGCAGCAGCCATCCGAGATACGCGAAAGCCGAGCATGACATGGTGTGGAAGCGCAGGCAGAAGGCGCTGTCAGGGTTGGCCTTGCCGTCGAGGGCGATGCTGTAGTCGTTGCGCCACGGAAAATAGCGGCCGTCCTCGGTGGTGCGCGGCGGCGCATAGAAGCGGTCGCGCGCGTAGTCGCACCAGCGGCGCAGGAACGCCGACAGGTCGCTGGTGTCCAGACCGGCGCGCGTCGCCCAGAAATGCAGATCGACCAACGGCTCGATCGGGTAGATGAAGAAGGTCTGGATGGTGTGACCGTCCGACATCGCGAAGCAGCCGGTGCGCTTCCACTCGGTGGCGAGCAGGCTGTGCGCAAACAGCCGATAGGCGTCGACGATCAACTGGTTTTCGCCGGTGATGCGGTAGAGGTTCAGGAAATGCAGGATGCACCAGCCCTGCGAACGCGTCTGGTCGCACGGCACGGGCTTCTCGCCGCCGAGCTTCATGGAACCCCACCACCAGTCGCGCGCGCCGCCGAGCGTGCGCTCGAGCGCATCGTAGAGCCGCCGGTCGCCGGTGAGCAGGTACCCCAGCGCGAACGAGCCGCTCCAGGTGTGGGTGTAGCATTGCGCGGCGCCGAGCACGTGGGTGTACGACCCGTCGGCGCGCACCGTCGCGGCGTGGAACGGCCGCTTCCCTGGATAGTGCGAGCCGACGCCTTCCCAGCACTGCATGCCGTCGTGCCACTGGTCGTTGGCGACGTGGTACTGGTCGAGGTCCGCGTGGTGGCGCGTCAGGATGCGCGCCTCGTCGGCGAAGCGCTGGTCGCCGGTGCGCAGGAAATGCAGCCACGCGCTGCCACCCCAGTCGTAGTGGCACGCCGAGCAGCGCACATCCGGCTCCTTGAGGAAGGTGCCGAAGTATTGCCAGCCATAGCCGTTGCCCTGGACTTCGCGTAGGCGCGGCAGGCTCAGCCCGTCAGCGGCCTGCGTCGCGTCGACGAGCGTGCTC
>JACDEN010000325.1:1975-4410 GCA_013816415.1 Planctomycetota bacterium | reverse complement strand
CAAAAAACACCTCGAAAATCTCCACCAAATCCCACTTTCGCCGCTCTTCAAGCTCGGCGCCGTCAGCAGACTACTCGGGCAGGCTGGAGATTTGTGACGGAACAACCATTTTCCGACGGACACTAGCGACCGTTTTTGTCGATGGAAAGAAGATCGGGAGGCTGCACTTCCCCGCTGGTGAACTGGAGCTGACGCCGTCGGTGCCACCGGGAGCCGTGCATGTGCTCTCGATATTGGTCGAGGCCCTGCCGCTCAAGGAGACCATGCTGGCTTTCAATGACACGAACATGCCCCAGGAGGTGAAGTCCTCGGTCACTTATCGGGGTCTCTGTGGGGACGTCTTTCTCACCAGCACGCCCGCGCGCGCGCGCATAGCCCATGTGAAAATCGATCCTTCGGTGCGCCGATGGGCGCTGACTCTGCATGCTGATCTGGCGAGCCTGACGCCAGGAGCACCATACACGCTGCAGGCAGCTATTTTCGACCACGGTCAGCCGGTGACAACGCTGAGCAGCCCGGTGTTCAGGGACGCCGATCTCACCGAGGGCCGCTACACCTTCACTCAGGCCTGGAAGCCTGAAAAATTGTGGGACCTGAACACGCCGCTGAATCAGTACGACCTCGAGCTGTCGCTGTTGGATGACACCGACAAAAAGGCGGACGTCGCTGCCCCGATACGCTTCGGATTCCGCGAACTGTGGATCGATGGTCGCGATTTCATCCTCAACGGAACCCGGCTGTTCTGGTCGGCAATTCCGCTGAATAATGGCACCGGCGGTGTCGGGATGGCCACGTATGCGTGTGCCAAGGAAACCATGGATCGCCTGCATCGCGTCGGCATCAACCTCGTCTATACGCACAATTACGACTGCAAGCCAGGCACCCATCTCAGCTTCGAGGGGATATTGAAGGCCGCTGACGACACCGGAATGCTGGTCTCGTTCTCGGTGCCGCACTTCCACGATTACGATTGGAAAGCCGCCGACTCCGCGACAACGAACGGTTGCGCCGAGGATACGGCATTTTATGTGCGCGTGGCTCAGAATCATCCATCCGTGGTCGCCTACTCGACCAGCCATAACGGCACCGGCTACTTCGACGTCATGAATCCAGACAAGATCGACGGCATCTATTCTCCATCTGATGACGGCTACAAGCAGAACGTCACAAACGCGCTGGCAGTCCAGGAAATCACCCAGCGGCTCGACGCCAGCCGCATCATCTATCACCACTCGTCAGGGAATCTCGGGATGATGTGGACGAGCAACTTCTATCTGAACTTCGTGCCGGCCCAGGAACGCTCGGACTGGTTCGAACATTGGGCAACGAAAGGTGAAAAACCGGCATTCCTATGCGAATATGGAATGCCGTATTTCTTGAACTGGACGATGTACCGTGGTTACTACGAGGGCAAACTGCCGTGGCAGGGACATAACGGCAAAGTCCCTTACGAACTCTGCGTGGCCGAATGGAATGCCCAATGGCTCGGCGATTCCGCCTTCCGGATCAGCGAGCCGGAAAAGGCAGACCTGCGCTGGGAGGCGCAGAAATTCAAAGCCGGCCAGACCTGGCAGCACTGGGAGTATCCCGTCTATTTCGCACCTCCTGTCTTCGACGGCATCCAGGAGGTCGTGGCCAGGTACACGTCTGACAACTGGCGAGCCTTCCGGACTTGGGGTGTTTCCGGAACCAGTCCGTGGACGTTCGATCAGTATTGGAAACTCCGTGATGACGTGAAGAAGGAGAACAAGGATCTCACGACCGATTGGCAGAATATTCAACGCCCAGGCTATAGCCCGGACTTCATCGAGCGGCGAGCGGATCCCCTCGCCGTCGAGTACGACTATGAATTGACGGATTGGACGCCGACGGTTGCGGGCCAGGCCGTGCTGCGCAACAACCAGCCACTGTTGGCGTACCTCGGCGGCAAGCCCGGCGCATTCACGGAGAAAGGCCACAATTTCGCAGCGGGAGAGACCGTCGAGAAGCAGATCATCATCGTCAACAACAGCCGGGTCACCGCCTCATGCGTCTGCACGTGGGAGCTGAATCTTCCCACGCCGCACAAAGGCAACGCCAAGATCTCGGTGCCGAGCGGCGACATCAACAAGCAGCCGCTCACGTTCGTGCTTCCCGAAGGCACGAGACCCGGCGCCTACACCCTTCGCCTGTCGGTCACATGCACGCCGGGAGACACACAGGAGGATTATGTCACGCTGAATGTTCTGGGCGTAGAGCCATCGCCGAAAGTCACGAGCAGGCTTGCCGTTTACGATCCGTTGGGTGAAACCACCAAGCTGCTCGCAGCGCTGGGCATGAAGTCCGATGCCATCAAAGCCGATGCGGACATGTCGAAGTATGACCTGCTGATTGTCGGCAAACACGCGCTGACGACCGATGGCCCGGGACCGAATCTCAGCCGCGTCCGCGAAGGC
>JACDEN010000325.1:0-1965 GCA_013816415.1 Planctomycetota bacterium | reverse complement strand
CAGCAGGCTGACGTGTGCGAGCAGCGCTTCGGCTTCCGCGTCCAGGAATATGGCTTGCGCGAAGTCTTCAGGCGGATCCCCGATCACCCGGCTTTGGCTGGGCTGGATGAAGACCTGCTGAAGAACTGGCGCGGCGAAGCCACCAATACTGCGCCGCGCCTGACCTATGAAGAACGTCCCTATCCGCTTATTTTCCCGACGATCGTCAACGCCGGGGTGGTGGTCACGCGCCCATGGCGATGCGGCAACCGCGGCAACGTCGCCAGCGCGCTGATCGAGAAACCCGCCTGCGGTGATTTCATGTCCTTGGTGGATGGCGGCTACAGCCTGCAATACAGCCCGCTCATGGAATACCGCGAGGGCAAGGGCGTTGTGCTTTTCTGCCAGATGGACGTCACGGGACGTACCGAACGCGATCCCGCTGCCGATCGATTGGCGCGAAACATCCTTGCCTACGTCCATGCCTTCAAGCCGACTGCTCGTCGCTCGCTCGTTTACGCTGGCGATCCGGCCGGCCTGAAGCATTTGCAGAGCGCAGGCTTTGCTGTCGAGCCGTACGTCAAAGGCGCCCTCACGGGCGATCGCGTGCTGGTCGTCTCTTCTGGCGGCGGCGCGGCGCTGGCTCCGGACAAAGCTGCGATTGCAGCGTGGCTCGGTCAGGACGGACGCATGATCGCATTGGGGCTGGATGCGGACGAGGCAAATACCTTCATGCCGATCGCGGTTTCGATGAAGTCGTCTGAACACATCGGCTCATTCTTCGATCACCCCCCTTGGAATTCACCCTTTGCCGGTATTGGACCGGCAGATGTCCACAATCGCGAGCCGCGGAATTTTTCGCTGATCACTGGTAAGGCAAACATCCTCGGCGACGGCGTGCTGGGCTTTGCCGACAATGGCCGCGTGATCTTCTGCCAGATGGTGCCGTGGCAATTCAGCACCAAGCAACAGAACACGAGGCGAACGTTTCGCCGCACCAGCGCTCTGCTGACACGAGTGCTTGGAAATCTCGGAGTTCAAAGTCAGACATCGCTATTGGAGCGCTTCTCGAAGCCGGTCACATCGATCGCTGGACAGTCACCTGAAAAACCCCGGATGAATGCATTCTACCTGGATACGCTCGAGGAATGGGATGATCCGTATCGCTTCTTCGGCTGGTAGAGTTCACCAGACGCGCGTGCTTCGGCGCGAGATGCTTCACCCAACGCGTCAGGTCCCGCTCGCCAACCGATGCGCGAGCTTTTCCGGGAGCCCCGCCGATCGGATGCGCTCCGCCGCGTCGGCGATGTCGTACGTCACGCGCCGCCATTCGGCTTGGCGGGTGACCGTGTCGTAGAGCACCCAGCTCGCCCGTGGATCCTTGTCGCGCGGCTGACCCACCGAGCCGACGTTGATCACCGCGCTGGTGTTTGGCGCCACCACCTGGATGGGATCCTTGCACTGCGTCAATCCGCCGGAGCGATGGAATCCGATGGCGATGTGCGTGTGGCCGATGAACACGACCGGCCGCGTCGCGGCCAGCAGCGCGTCGTCGGCGTCCTGATCGGTGAGCACGTACTTGAAGGGGCGGGCGCCGGCGGTGGAGCCGTGCGCGATCTGGTAACCGTCCTCTTCCATGGTCTCGGGCAGCGTCCGCATCCACGCGCGGTCCGCCTCGGTGACCACGCCTCGAGTATAGTTGATCGCCATCCAGGCCACGGGGTTGAAATCCTCGCACGCCTTGTCGTCGAGCACCGCCGCTTCGTGGTTGCCGAGGATCGTCGGCCAGCCGCGGGCGTGGACGAGATCGATGCACTCGCGCGGCTGCGCGCCGTAGCCGACGATGTCGCCGAGGCACAAGACGCGGTCGGGCGCGCAGGCGGCGATGTCGCGATCGACGCTCAGGAGCGCCGGGAGGTTGCCATGGATGCAGGAAAGCACGGCGACTCTCACTCGGTCTACTTCATGCGCCGCTGGCCGATGCGC
>JACDEN010000324.1 GCA_013816415.1 Planctomycetota bacterium | reverse complement strand
GCCCGGCGCGCTGGCGTTCCGGATCCCGGCGCTCGTTGGCCCGACGCGCACGCATGCGATCGAGCGGCAGCGCGGCGGCGACCTCGCCGTCCGGGGCGATCTCGCTCGTCCTTTCAGCTTCCTGCACGAGCAGGACTGCGCCGAGCTGTGCGCCGAGGCGCTGCTCGGCGCGTTCGGCAGCGGCATCCTGAACGCCGCGTCGTCTGCGCGCATCACCGTCCGCGAGTACTACCACAGCCTCGCCCTGCGCGCCGGATCGGCAGCGGCGGTCGGCAGCGGCGAAACGGTGCCCTCGCGCTGGATCGATGCCGGGCGCCTGCAGCGGATGTGTCCGGGACGCCCCTGGCGTGATCACGCGGGCTGAGACAAGCCGCGAGTCGGAAACGGCAGGGCCTCGAACGCTCCCCGCGTCTGGCGCTCTCTGGACGGATCAGGCTTCGGCGAGCCACCGCTGGCGCAACGTCCGCGGGGCGCAGCCGTGGTGCTTCTTGAACAGTTTCGAGAAGTGGTGGATGTCCTCGTAGCCGACCTGCCCCGCGATGGAGGTCACGCTGAGGTTGCGGTCGCGCAGCAGGATGGCTGCGCGGTGCATGCGGCTCCGGATGGCGAAGTCGATCGCCGAGGTGCCGAAGTGGCGCTTGAATTCGCTGCAGAAGTGCGGCACCGAACACCCGGCGCGCTTCGCCAGGTCGCGCAGCCGCACCGCTTCGCCGACGCTCTCCTCGAGATGCCTGCGCAGGTCGAGCCAGCGCCGGGGCACCGCGGCGGACGGGATGCGCGAGCGCGCGATGCGTCCGAGTTCGCGCGCGAGGATCTGCACCTGGCTCTCGACGATGAGCACATCGGCGCGGGCGTGGCGCTGGATCTCATCGTGCATCGCGGCGACGCTGCTCTCGATGATCGCCGGATCGACGCCGGTGATCGGCGTCGCCAGCGGCACCGCGGCGGCATCGAGCATGCGCCCGACCGCGCTCCCATCGCAATGCATCCACGAGTGGCACCAGCGCGACGCCAGGCGACCATAGTAGTGGCCGTGCTCCGGCGCCCACACCATCAGGGTGTTGGCCGGGAACGCCTGCGGCCCGTGCGGCGTGCCGAGGGTGGTCTCGTGGTGGAAGTGCATGAACAGGTAATCGCCGGTCCCCGATGGCCGGTCGATGATGCAGGGGGCCATCCACTCGCCGACGCCGAGCGCGTGGATCGACAGCTCAGGCGTTTCGATGGGTGGATCAGCGTAGAAGGTCTTGAAAGGCTTCATGGCGAGGACCATAGGATCACACCAGTGCGGGGGAACGGCGGCCGCCGCCGTACAAGCCGTGGTGGTCGGACGGTTGGTGTCTGGGTTCCCGCTCGACAATGACCTGATCCGTTGGTGCCCAATGCCGGGCCCGGATGGGAGCTGCACATGTCCACCTCGTCCATCGCATCCGTCCTCACTGCACTGCTGATCTTAGCGGGAATGCCGATCGCCGGCTCCGCCACCGAGGCGCCCTCTCCCGAGCTGCCGCCGCTCGTCGTTCTGCCGGATCTGCCCGATCTTCCGAACGTCGAGGACACCCGGTCAGCGTCGGCGGACCATCCGACCACCGCCAGCGTCCATCCGGTCACCAGCGGTACTCCGACCGCCCGGACGGGATCGACGGAATCACCGTTGTCGCCTACGTCGGCGAATGCGCCGACCGCGTCGGACGCCGGAACGGTCGACGACGACTCCAGGCATCGTCGTGAGGATGCGAAGGACCACGACCGTTCCGACCGCGACCTCCAGCGCGATCTGCGGGACCTGCGCAAGCAGGAGCTGGCCGATGCGCGCCAGGCCCGACGCGAGGAGCAGCGCGACGCCCAGTCCCGGAAGCGCGACTTCGATCTCGGCCATGAGCAGGATCGCGAACCCGTTCCGGCGACGAGCGGCGTGTCGGTCACGATCAGCGGCGACAAACATGGCCAGGATAAATGATCACTGGGATGCGGATCGCCGCAGATCCCCGTCCCCCGGTCCAAGGCCGCGGTGATCCAGTGAGCCGACGAGGGATCATCGCGTGTTGGAGCTGCGTGCTCGCGGCGGCCTTCGGCGGCAGCGAGGTCGGCTTCGCGTCCGAGGACGTCAATCCGCTGGAGGCCGGCGCGCAGGCCTTGCGTGATCGCGATTGGAGCCAGGCCGAGGTGCAGCTGCAGCGGGCCTTGGCGGTGTGGCCGGGAAACCCCGACGTCCAGGTGCTGCTGGCGATCTCGATGTACCACGCCGGCCGGACGCCAGACAGCGCCGCGCTGATGCGCCAGGCGATCGATCAGGGCACACGCTACGAGGCCCGGGCGCTCTATTACCTCGGCATGATGCAGTTGGAGCAGGGTGACCCTCTGGCCGCGCAGCGGACGTTCGCGCGCCTGATCGACCGCCATCCGGATTCCTCCGAGGCCGCCAAGATGCGCGAAGCCGGAACCCTGACGCTCCAGCGCGAGGAGCCGCGCGGAGCGAACGCCGGACTCGGCGAGTTCTCGGGCCTGGTGCTGGTCGGCTATGACGATCATCCCGATGACCTCGCCGATCAGGCGAACGGCTCGACCGCGGACGCCGATGCCTATCTGCTCGGCTACTTCTCGGTCGGCATGCGCTTCAAGCCGATCCATGTGCGCGCGTCGTATACCCATCTCGACTACCTCACGGTCGATCGTCTCGACGCTGACAGCGCGCGCTTCGTCGTCGATCACGCCTTCATCGTCGGTGACGCCGATTCCTGGGTGCCGCGCTACTCGCTGCGCATCCTGCTGCTCGAGCAGGCGTATTTCGAGACCCGCCACGATCTCTCCCTGCGTTGGAACCGCCGTTGGAACGAAGACTACGAGACCGACGTCACTCCTTACGTCGCGTACAAGAGCCACCCGCAGCGGTATGGTGGTGAAGACGGGTGGGTCGAAGGAATCGATGCCCGGGCGACGAAGTACGTTGGAGGCGATGTGCTCAGGAGCGTCTTCGCGGCGGTGGGCGGCGATGCGTTCCAGGCCGATGCGGCCTGGCTCGGCTGGAACGAGGCGGCGGTGGCCTGCGGCGCCCATGTCCAACTGGGCTGGGGCATCGAGGGCGATGCCACGCTGCGCTACCGCAAGCGGGTGTACGCGGCTGCGAGTCCGATCTACGGGGTCCGCCGCGACGACGACGCGTTCGGTTTCGAAGCGTCGGTATCCCGTCCGTTGACCAAGTGGCTGCTGGTCCAGGCGGGCGGCGAGCACGACATCAACCGCTCGAACATCCCGGATTACCGTTTCGACCGCGACATCGCGACCCTGGGTCTGTTGATCATCTATTGATCGCCACCGCCTCGACCTGCGCCACGCTGCGCACGGGAATCCACCATGCATCCGCGACCATCGACTGCGCCCGCCGATACGCCTTCCGGCGTCATCACCCCGGCGATCGCCCGCTACGCCGACCAGTTGCAGGAGCTCGCTGGAGGGAATCTCCGCGCCCTGATGCTCTACGGATCCGGCATCGTGCCCGGATCAGGCCGGCCGCTGGTGGACAACGTCCTCGTCCTGGCGGCGGATGATCTCGATCTTCTGCGCCGGATCGCGCGGCATGGTCCCGCCTTCCGGAAGGCAGGGATCGCCGCACCGCTGGTCATGACCATCGGTGCGATCGCTTCCTCGCGTGACTCGTTCCCGCTCGAGCTCATGGACATTGCCCAGACGCGGTTGCCGGTCTTCGGCGAGGATGCATTCGGGAATCTCACCTTCGATCGCGAGCACGTCCGCCTGCAGTGCGAACGCGAATTGCGGACGCTGGCCATCGCCCTGCGCCAGCGGGTGCTGCACGCCGGCGGCGGCGATGCGCACCTGCGCATCGCCGATCTCGCCGACGGGGTCGTCCGCATCCTGCGCGGGATGCTCTTCCTGCGCGGCAATGCGCCAGTCCGGTCGGCGACAGAGGTGATGTCCGCGTTCTCCGCGGCGGGTGGACAGCCGCTCGAAGCGGTGCGCCGCGCCTGGTCGCGATCGGTGGATTGGGACGGGTACCGCGCCTTCTACGCCGAGATTACCGCCCTGGGAGCGCTGGTCGATGCTGGCTAGCCTCCTTCGGACGGGCCTGCTGCTTGCGACGATGATGCTCGCGAGTCTGTTTGCGGCGGTCACCGTCGCGCCCGATGCATCGTCGCCCATCGTCGACCAGGCGCGGGTGCTGGAGGCTTCGCAGCGCGAGCGCATGACCGCGCTGATCGCGCAGCTGCGCAGCCGGCATCTGGCACAGCTCGGGGTGATCACGGTCGCGAGCACCCAGGGCGAGGATTTCTTCGCCTTCGTCCAGCGCCACGCCGAGCTGTGGAAGCTCGGCGAGTCGGGCAAGGACAACGGCGTGCTCGTGGTGGTGGCGGTGCAGGACCACGAGGTGCGCATCCAGACCGGGTACGGCATGGAA
>JACDEN010000323.1 GCA_013816415.1 Planctomycetota bacterium | reverse complement strand
CAGGTGGTCGACCGGCACGTCGAAGAAGCCCTGGATCTGCTGCGCGTGCAGGTCGACGGTGACCAGGCGGTTGATGCCGGCGGTGGTTATGAGGTTCGCCACCAGCTTGGCGGTGATTGGAACGCGCCCTTCGTGTTTGCGGTCCTGACGGGCGTAACCGAAGTAGGGGACGACGGCGGTGATGCGGCTCGCCGAGGCGCGGCGCAGCGCGTCGGCGATGACCAGCAGCTCCATCAGGAAGTCGTTGCTGGTGGTCGGCTGGATGACGAAGACGTCGGCGCCGCGCACGTCCTCGTGGATGTGGACCTTCACCTCGCCGTCCGGGAAGCGGGCGCACGTCATCTCGCCCAGTGGCGAGCCGACAGCGTCGGCGATCGCTTGCGCGAGAGGTCGGTTGGCGTTTCCGGAGAAGATGCGCATCGCGCGGGAACCAGTACAGCCGGGGGAAATGGGCTCGGCACGATAGCGAATCGGCCCGGGTAGGCAAGGGGACAGGATCAGGACCGCGGTGGCGTAAGGCGCAGTGATCTAACGTCTTGCGGTCAGGGCCGATTGGTTGGTGGTTGGTGGTTGGTGGTGGACCACAGATGACGAAACAGGAATCACGGATCGAGGTAAGAAAGATCCAGGGTGGGTCGGGTAGTCCCAACCACCAACCACCAACCACCAACCAGGCGCTACGCCTTCGGCTCGACCGGCTGTTCGCCCTTCTTGAACGCCCAGCGCCACAGGCGCACCAGGGGGTCGTAATAGGTGTCCGCCACGCGCTCCTTGAGCGGGATGATCGCGTTGTCGGTGATCTTGATGTGCTCCGGACACACCTCGGTGCAGCACTTGGTGATGTTGCAGAAACCGATGCCGCCGTCGTGCTTGAGGAACGGTTCACGGTTCACCGTGTCCAGCGGATGCATCTCGAGCTGGGCTGCGTGCACGAAGAAGCGCGGGCCCGCGAACACCTCGTGCTTGCCATGGTCGCGCAGCACGTGGCAGGTGTCCTGGCAGAGAAAGCACTCGATGCACTTGCGGAATTCCTGCACCCGCTCGACCTCGAACTGCTGCATGCGCCAGGTGCCGTCGGCTTCCGGCGCCTTCGGCTTGAACGGCGCGATCTTCTTTTTGACCTCGTAGTTCCACGACACGTCGGTGACCAGATCCTTGATCGGCTTGAAGGCCTTCATCGGCTGGATGGTCACCGTGCCCTCGGGCAGGGTCTCCATGCGCGTCATGCACATCAGGCGCGGCTTGCCGTTGATCTCGGCGGAGCACGACCCGCACTTGCCGGCCTTGCAGTTCCAGCGGCAGGCGAGGTCACCCGCCTGCGTCGCCTGGATCTGGTGGACGGCGTCGAGGACGACCATGCCAGCCGAGATCTCGGCGGTGTAGTCCTTGTAGCCGCCGCCCAGCGCGTTGCCGCGCCAGACCTTGAAATCGCGCCTACCCAGAGCTTCGGCGACGGTGCCAGGCTTGGGCGCGGAGGCGGTGTGGACGAACGGAGGCTGCACCTCGTTGTTCGGCCGGCTGGTCGGTTCGTTGTCAGCAGCCATGGGCGTGGCTCCGTGCCGATCGGTTGGATCGTCGTGCGTGGATTCTCACTTCGCCATCTCCTCGATGACCTGCTTGAGCTCGGGCGGCAGCTCCTTGGTCGGCTGCTCGATCAGCTCCATGCTGCCGTCCTTGGCCTTGCGGATCACCATGTTCATCTTCGCGTACGTGTCGGACTTCTCAGGGAAGTCGTCGCGGAACTGCGCGCCGCGCGATTCCTTGCGGCGGATGCCCGACATGGTCACCGCTTCCGACACCGTGAGCAGGTTGGTGAGGTCCATGCAGGTGTGCCAGCCGGGATTGTATTCGCGGTTCCCCTGCGACTGCACCTTCTTCGCGCGCTCCCACAGCGTCTTCAAGCCCGCGAGGGCCTTCACCATCTCGTCCTCGCGGCGGACGATGCCGACCAGGTCCTGCATCATGACCTGCAGGTCCTGCTGGACCTTGTAGGGGTTCTCGTCGCCCTTGGGCGAGTCCATGAACGACAGCGACCACTGCGCCGCGCTCTCGATGTCGGCCTCGGCGACGGCCCCGGCCTTGTTCTCCTGGGCGAACTTCGCGGCGTTCTCGCCGGCGCGTTTGCCGAACACCAGCAGATCTGACAGCGAGTTGCCGCCGAGGCGGTTCGCTCCGTGCAGACCGCCTGCCGCCTCGCCCGCGGCGAACAGCCCGGGCACCGTCGTCATCTGGCTGTCGCCGTCGACCTTGATGCCGCCCATGGTGTAGTGCGTGGTCGGACCGACCTCCATGCGCTCCTTGGTGATGTCGATGCCGCCGAGTTCCTTGAACTGGTGGTACATCGACGGCAGCTTCTTCTGGATGTATTTCTCGGCGTTCGGAATGCGTTCCTTGATCCACGCGATGTCGAGGAACACGCCGCCGTGCGGGCTGCCGCGTCCGGCCTTCACTTCGCGGTTGATGCAGCGCGCGACGTGGTCGCGAGTCAACAACTCGGGCGGCCGCATGGCGTTCTTGTCGCCCTGGGTGTAGCGCCAGCCTTCCTCTTCGTTCTTCGCCGTCTGGTTCCGGTAGTTCTCCGGGATGTCGTCGAACATGAAGCGCTTGCCGTCCTTATTGCGCAGGACGCCGCCTTCGCCGCGCACGCCTTCGGTCACCAGGATGCCGCGCACCGAGGGCGGCCACACCATGCCGGTGGGATGGAACTGCACGAACTCCATATCGATGAGGTCAGCACCGGCGTGATACGCCAGCGAGTAGCCGTCGCCGGTGTATTCCCAGCTGTTCGAGGTGATGGCGTACGCCTTCCCCAGGCCGCCGGTGGCCATGACGATCGACTTGGCCTTGAACAGCACGAAGCGGCCGCGCTCGCGGAAGTAGCCGAGCGCGCCGGTGACGCGCTCGCCGTCCTTGAACAGGCGCACGATCGTGCACTCCATGTAGACCTTGATCTCGCGCTCGTGGACCGACTTGTCCTGCAGGGTGCGGATGATCTCGAGGCCCGTGCGGTCGCCGACGTGGGCGAGGCGCGGATAGCGGTGGCCGCCGAAGTTGCGCTGCAGGATCTTGCCTTCCTTGGTGCGATCGAAGACCGCGCCCCACTTCTCGAGCTCGCGCACGCGATCAGGCGCTTCCTTCGCGTGGTGCTCGGCCATGCGCCAGTTATTGACGTACTGTCCACCGCGCATGGTGTCGGCGAAGTGCACCTTCCAGCTGTCGCGGTCGTCGACGTTCGCCAGCGCCGCGGCGACGCCGCCCTCGGCCATCACGGTGTGCGCCTTGCCGAGCAGGCTCTTGCAGACGAGGCCGACGGAGATCCCGGCGTTCGACGCTTCGATCGCGCCGCGCAGACCGGCGCCGCCGGCGCCGATCACCAGCACGTCGTGCTCGATGGTTTGGATGTCGAGTGCCATCAGAAGAACCTCACGTCGTGCCAATGGCCCATGGCGACCATGCGCACGTAGATGTCGGAGAAGCCCACGCCGAAGAGAGAGACCCACGCCCACAGCTGATGGTTGCGGTTCAACACCGAAACCGCGCTCCACATCTTGAAGCGCGCTTCGCCGAAGGAGCTGCACGAGAAACAGTCCTTCTTGCCGCCGACCAGGTGGCGCAGCGAATGGCAGCCGAAGGTGTACAGCCCGAGGAAGAGCGGATTGAGCGTCAACACGATCGAACCGACGCCCATCCCGAAATGTTTCGCGCCGTCCGCTCCGGTGAACAGGTACGACTTGATGGCGTCGTACGTCAGCACGCCGATGAAGATCACCGCGAGATACGCGAAGTAGCGGTGCGCGTTCATCAGGATCAGCGGCAGGGTGTTCTCGCCCCAGTAGCTCTTCCTTGGTTCGCCCACCGCGCAGGCGACCGGATCCATCCAGATCGAGCGGTAGTACGCCTTGCGATAATAATAGCAGGTGAGGCGGAATCCGCCCGGTGCCCACAGCACCAGGAGCGCCGCCGAGAACGGCAGCCAGGTCGGCCACCAGCCGGGCGTGCCGTGGATCCACGCGTGCTCGCTGGTTCCGAAGATCAGCGGCGAATAGAAGGGGGAGAGGTACGGACCTGCCTCGTAGTACGCTCCCTGGAAGGCCGCCCAGGTGGAGTACACCACGAACGACAGCAGTCCGATGGAAGTGGCGAGAGGGCCAAGCCACCAGAGGTCGCGGCGCGCGGTGGCACCGAAGCCGTGCTGGTGCGCGACCGCTTGCGTGGTCATGTCGGGCATGCCCCTGCTGTATGGGTCCGGGCCTCGCGCCAGAGCCGAAACCTCGTCCGGTCATGCCATTATGTCATAGGTGCAGACCATCCATGCAGGGAATGGAGCCCTCGACCGTCGGCGACCGCGCGTCCAATGCGTGTCATGGCAAGCGCTTGCCAGGGGGCGAGACTGCTGCCATGAGTCCAGTGG
>JACDEN010000322.1 GCA_013816415.1 Planctomycetota bacterium | reverse complement strand
GACCAGATCGATCTGGTCGGGTTGGGTGGTGCCGAGGATGCGCTGCAGGTGGCTGATGGTGATTGCCGGGATCACCGCCTGGATCGGTTCGCCCGAGAACTCTTCGCGCTTCTCGATCGCCTCGCACAGCACCTTGCCGTCGGTCGCGGCCATCACCAACTCGCCGCCGCCGATCGCGACGTACATGCCCGAGAGCACCGCGCTGGTACGGTCCTTGTCCATCGCGAACACCGTCTGACGGACCATCTCCTCGAAGCGCGAGCCGTTGATCGCGATCGAACGGACGTCGCTCGGGAAGAACGACACCGGAGGAAAGGTCTCGCCGATGATCGCGGGAATCTGGTAATCGCCATCAGAGAGCGCGATGTGCAGCAGGCTCTGATCGCCGCGGCCTTCGAGCAAGAGGGTGGCGTGCTGCGACGACGACTCCTTGAGGATCACCGCGAGCTGCCGCGCCTGCACCACCGCCTGGCCGGATCCGGACACCTGCACCTTGCGCACGATCGAGCGCAGACCGACCTGCAGATCGGTGGCGACAATCTCGAGATGGTCCTTCTTCGCGTCGAGCAGCAGGTTGGTCAGGATCGGCTTGGTGCTGTTCGAGGGGACAACCGCGTCGGCCGCCTGGATGGCCGCCAGGAGGTGGTCACGATCGCAATGGAGGTTCAAAGCTGTCTGAACTGAGGTTTCCATATGTATAAGATACTCTAATCCTCTTTCCTCCTCTGCCACGGCTAAAGCGGCTGAAAATATCTAACGGTCGATGGGAGGGGAACTTGATCGTGTCTAAAATCGATCCGCGAAGCGACGGCCGGCAGCGAGTTCCACCCGCTTTCCCCACCGCGGCTGCGAACCTCTTCGCGGACGGCGAAAGCCGCAGCGTTTTCGACGCTCCCTGTCGCGTTGTCGCGCCTTGTGCGCGGCCTCCGGCGAGAGGATACTCGACCCATGACGGCGCCTCGGATTGTCGCGGGAATGCTGCTCGCCGCCGCGTGCGGATCGAGCCAGGGTTGCCTGCAGACGCTGGTCGGCGCCATGGTCGCGCCCGAGGCGGTCGCGATGCAGGGCGCGAGCGGGGCGGTCGACGCGGTGGCTGCGGCGGCGGTGGGGCCGGACGATCTCGCGACCCTGAGCGACACCTCGTCGACCGCCCGCGATCTCAACCGCATCCTGATGGACCATCCCGACGCGGTGAACCGGCCCGAACTCGAAGCGCTGCGCAACGAATTGGACCAGAGCAACCAAGCCACCGCCAGCGACCGCGAGGGTTCCGCCGCCGAAGAGGCGGTGCGCCGGGCGGAAGCCGATCGGCGCGTGGTCATGACCGAACCAGCGAGCGACGATCCGGCGAAATCAGACCAGCTGGTCATCGCATCGCCCGCGACCGCGTCGCGTCGCGCGCCGCCGAGGCCGCAGCCGTATCCCGATCCCGTCCACTTCGATCCCTGGCAGCCCTTCCAGTACCAGATGGCGCTGGGTCCGGTGCGGCTGGAGGAATAGCTCTCGCCCTCAGTCCGCCCCTCAGTCCGCCGAGCCCTCGCCGCTCGGAGCGGCCACGCTCGCACCGTCGGTGCCGATGACCTCGAACAGGTTCTTGCGCACCTGCTCCTCCTCGTCGGTGGACATCTTCGGATCGCGCACGCGGTGCATCGCCTGGTTCAGGCGGTCCTGCACCAGCAGGTACGACGCTCCGCCCTCAGTGATCACCGACAGCAGACGGAAGGCGCGCATCCGCGCCAGGCACAGGGCGACCACGTAGCAGAAGCACTGCTGCGGACGCTCGGTCGAATCCTTGAGGTCCGCGAAAATCTGGCCGAGCGACGCCTTGTCGAGTTTCAGCGTGCGGCGGCGGCGGTCGGTCTCGGGCACCGCGTGCCGCCACCAGCTCAGGAACGAGGCCTGATCCTGCGCCGGCCAGGCCTCCGAGGAGACGTCGGTGCGGGTGAAGACGCCGTCCTGCAGTCGCAGTCCCGAGTAGTAGGTCTCGCCGGGTGCGAGCACGCGCCCGGTGGCGGCGCAGGCCGGTTTCGGCTGCTCGATCTTGCCGTCCCACTCCATGCCCGCTCCAGGAGGGATCAGCGTAGCGCGGCGGGCCTCGGGACAACGACCCTCCGGAGCTCCGCTCCATGGCGTTGAGACGTGAGATGCGGCCGCACGATCGAACCGCCACGGCGCCACGTTTCGAAAGGGGGGAGCGGCTTCCGGCGGCGGTGCCGTCCCGACCGAGCCTGGCTGTCAAACCGTGGCGTCGTGGCGGTTCAATCCCGGTTTCAATTCCACCCGGCGCCGCCCCTGCCGCGCCTCGACTTGAGCAGAGAGCAGTTCCATCTTATGACCCGGCTCCGACAGTGCTTCCATGGCCACGCAGCACGCGCGGTTGCTCGCATGGGTGGACGACATGGCGGCGCTCTGCGCGCCCTCCGCCATCCACTGGTGCGATGGATCCGACCGCGAATACCAGGGTCTTCTCGCCGGGATGGTCGCCAGCGGCACCATCGTCCCGGTGCCGGCGCGCCCCGAGAGCTTTGCCTGCCGCACCCATCCCAGCGATGTCGCGCGCATCGAGGACCGGACGTTCATCTGCACCACCGACCGCGCCGACGCCGGCCCCACCAACAAGTGGGCCGATCCGATCGAGATGAAGGCGACCCTGCGCGGCCGCTTCACGGGCTGCATGGCTGGCCGCACGCTCTACGTCATCCCGTTCTGCATGGGCCCGCTCGGCTCGCCGATGGCGCGCTTCGGCGTCGAGATCACCGACTCGCCCTATGTGGTGGTGAGCATGCGCATCATGACGCGCATGGGCGCGAACGTGCTCGCGGCGATGGGCGCCGACGGCGCGTTCGTGCCATGCATGCATTCGGTCGGCGCGCCGCTCGCGCCGGGCCGGAGCGATGTGTCGTGGCCCTGCGCCACCGAGCTCGCCGACAAGTACATCGTGCATTTCCCCGAGGACCCGAGCATCTGGTCCTTCGGTTCGGGCTACGGCGGGAACGCGCTGCTGGGCAAGAAGTGCTTCGCCCTGCGCATCGCGTCGCACCTCGCGCGCGACGAGGGCTGGATGGCCGAGCACATGCTCATCCTCGGGCTGACGCCGCCGGGCGCCGCGCCGGGTTCCAGCCACACCCGCTACGTCGCCGCCGCATTCCCCAGCGCCTGCGGCAAGACCAACCTCGCGATGCTGCAGCCGTCGCTCCCGGGCTGGACGGTGCGCTGCGTCGGCGACGACATCGCCTGGATGCGCACCGACAGCGACGGCTGGCTCCACGCGATCAATCCCGAAGCGGGATTCTTCGGAGTGGCGCCGGGAACATCCCAGGAATCCAATCCCAATGCCATGGCGACCATCCGCCGCGGCACCATCTTCACCAACGTCGCGACCACGCCGGACGGCGACGTGTGGTGGGAGGGCATGACCGCCGAGCCGCCGCCGCAACTCACCGACTGGCAGGGCCGGCCCTGGCAGCCGGGATGCGGGCGCCCCGCCGCGCATCCGAACGCGCGCTTCACCGCGCCGCTGTCGCAGTGCCCGGTGGTCGATCCGCGCTTCGTGGATCCCAAGGGCGTGCCGATCTCGGCCATCGTCTTCGGCGGGCGGCGGCCGCGCACCGTGCCGTTGGTGATCGAGGCGCACTCGTGGGCGCACGGCGTGTTCCTCGGTGCGACGGCGGGCTCGGAGACCACCGCCGCGACCATCGGCCAATCAGGCGTGCTGCGCCGCGATCCCTTCGCCATGCTGCCGTTCTGCGGCTACCACATGGGCGATTATTTCGCGCACTGGCTCGAGATGGGACGGCGTCTCGGCGCCAAGGCGCCGCGCATCTTCTTCGTCAACTGGTTCAGGAAGGGCGCCGACGGCCGCTACCTGTGGCCGGGCTTCGGCGAGAACATCCGCGTGCTGAAATGGATGTGCGAACGCCTGGACGGCCACGAGGTCGCGGTCGACACGCCGATCGGACACCTGCCCCGGTCAGGGGCCATCGACCGTTCGGGGCTCGACCTCGACGAGGCGGTGATGGCCGAGCTGTGCGCCGTCGACCGCGACGGCTGGCGGCGCGAGATCACGCTGATCACCGAGGAATTCGCCAGTCTCGAGCCGCGCGTCCCCGCCGAGCTGCGCACCCTGCTCGCCGAGCTGGCCCGCGGCTTCGGCGGCACCTCGCAGGGCCGCCAGGCATGACGGTGCTCAGGGGCAACGCCATCGCTCCCCGGTCGTATCCATCTCGATGACAGCGATGAGAGACCCCAGGAGCCCGCCGATGATCCCCCGCCGAATCCTCCGTGCTTTCGTCATCGTCGTCGTCGTCGCCATCGTCGGCATCTCGGCCCCGGCGGCACGGGCTGCCGATGGCGATGCGGGTCCGATCACCGGCGAGAACGCCCCCGAGGTGGTTGAGCGCGCCCCCATGACC
>JACDEN010000024.1 GCA_013816415.1 Planctomycetota bacterium | reverse complement strand
CGGCTGCGCCGCCGGAATCTGGCAAACCCACTTGGCTCCAATTGAAGGTGAGATTCAGTGCGGCGTAGCCGCTCCGACCGCCGAGCCCTGGTTGCGGGATACAATGGGCGAAGCCCATCCCGCAAAAATCCTGGCTGCCTCAGCCAGGATTTAAGGGCGACAAAGGTCGCGGGGGTTTGGGGGCGAAGCCCCCGATTCAATTGTCGATGTTGGGAGTGATGTCCTTTTCCCAATAGGACCGGCTCCAGAACACGTTCAGGCCCATGCTGATGTTGAGCACCTTGCGCGGCTCGGTGTTTCCGCCGGCGTACTTGTTCCAGTCCTCGTGCCAATAGCAGCGGACGATCGGCATGGTGTCCTCGGTGAAGGGCAGGCCCCAGCGACGGTAGTCCGGCTTGGCCTTGGTCGCGTCCTTGAGATTCCCGAATTTCAGCTGGTGGCGCTTGCCGTCCGCCCACGACACCGTGTTCGCGGCAGGAGCGGTGGCGAGATCACGCCAGAAGTAGCCCCGGTCGTTGCTGTTGCAGACGCGATCGTCACGGATCGAGCTCGCCTCGTAACAGTAGCTCGAGCCGTTCTCGCGGATGCGCTCGTAGTTGTCGCTCCAGGCGTTGGCGCGGCCCATGCCGGGCCTGGTGCCGCGCACCGGGTCGAAGGGACAGAGGAAGATCTTGGGCGGCATCCCGACGTTCTCGGTGTTCGCGGTCCTCTGGGCATCGAAGGTCGTGTCCCCGCTCCTGAGGCGATACGGAAACTCGTCGTTGTTGTCGATGCGGTACGAGACCAGCGCGAGTGCGATCTGCTTGAGATTGTTCGCGCACTTCAATCCATTGACCTGGCGCTTCACTATGGTGAAGGCCGGGAAGCTCATGCCGGCCAGCACGGCGATGATCCCTATGACGATCATCAGTTCCATCAGCGTGAATGCTTTTCTCACAACATCTGCTCAGGGGCTTCGCCCCTACGGCCCTGGGGGCCTACCCCCGGGCTTTGTCGGGGCTCGGTTTCGCCGGAAGAGCCGTCGAAACCGTGGGCGGATGGGCTTCGCCCATTGTATCCGCCCACCGCCCCTCGGCGCCCGCCCCATCGCATCGCGACGGGACCCCTGCCTGAGCAGTTACTTCTCACAATCATATGATACCTGTGGCGCTCAGCGGCGTTGAAGGGATTCGGCGGACATCGCCGTCATCCTCGTCGATGGATCCGCAACGACCAGTGCCCGGGTCCGCAGTCGAGACTGGCCTCGCGGCCGCAGGCGAGCGTGACCGGATCCTCGTCGTGGCCGAACGGCAGGGCCTGGATGGCCGGCAATCCGCGCCGCTCCGCCCATCGCCGGCAGATATCGCGCGCATCCGGTCCGCCATAGCCGGCGCGTGGCTGGCTGCGGAACGAGCCGAAGACCAGGCCGACGACGCCGTCGAGCGCGCCGGCGAGACCGAGCTGCGCCAGGTCGCGGTCGATCTGATAAGGGCGCTCGTCGATATCCTCGAGGGCGAGGATGCATCCCCGCAGAGGCGGCATCAGCGGAGTGCCGCACAGCGAGGCGAGGACGCGCAGGCATGCCGCGAAGAGGGGGCCGCGCGCCGAACCCGCGCGAAGCACGGCGACGTCTGGCATCGTCCTGGAATCGAAGGCGAGCCCCTCGCCGCGTGCCAGGGCGGACGCGCTCTCCAGGGATCGCTCCCCCGGCGCCGCCGCCGGCATGAATCCATACAGCGACTCGCCCGCGCCCCGCCCTCGCCAGACGGCGTGCAGCACGGTGAGATCGGAATAGCCGACGAGCAGCGGAAGTCTGCCGCCATGCGCGGATGCGGTCGCGGCGAGATCGGTGCAGCCATAGCCGCCGCGTGCGGCGATGATCAGGTCGTGACCCAGCGCGCGCTCGAAGTCCCTGCGTCGGAGGTCGGCGTCGGGCCATGCACCGTCCGCTCCCCAGCCGGCGATGTCCGGCGATGCGATCAGCTCGTGTCCGACCGAGTCGGCGAACGCGCGCGCGGATGCGAGCGCTCGCGACAGCTGGTCCTGGTCGCGCAGAGGATACGCCGGACAGAACAGGTACGCCGAAGGCATCGCCAGAGTTCATGGCCAGCCGCGGCTCGAGCAACATCGGGCCGCTGCGGCAGCGGAATCTCCCGCGCCCCGCGTTGACCCCTCCTGCCCGGGGACTACCGTGACGCGAGATGGGATTCGCAGGCAATCTCCGCACCTTGTCGCTCGTGGAGGTCTTCCAGACCCTCAATCGCATCCAGGCGACGGGCATCCTCCGACTCGCCTCGCCGACCGGCGGCCGTGATCTGGTGTTCGACCAGGGGGCGATGATCGGCGTCGCCTTCCGCTCCGGCGAACAGAAACAGGCATTGCTGCGGCGGCTGGTTCTGCTCGGGAAGATCGACACCGATGCCGCCGCGAGCCTCAGCTCGACCGGCGCTGAAAGCCAGGTCGTCAAGGCCCTGATCACCAAGGGCTGGGTCAGCACCGACGACATCACCGCCGCCAATCTCGACCAGGCGCAGGACGAATTGGCCAGCCTGTGCACCTGGGAATACGCCGATTTCGTCTTCGAGGATGCCGGACCCGAGCAGCCGCTCGCGAACGAGCTGCTGGAACGCTACCGCAAGCAGCCGCTCCAGATGGCGATGAGCCACATCCTGATGGAGGCCGCGCGCCGGCTCGACGACTGGAACCGGCTGCGCGCGCTGATCCCGGATCCCGACGCGGTCTTCGCGCCGACCACCGATGGTCAATACGGACTCGACGCGATGGCGAAGGAGTATCCGGCCTCGGCGGTGGTTCCCCTGGTCGACGGCGTGAGATCGGTAGCCGACGTCGTGGCGGCAAGCGTGGCGACGCGCCTGGACGTCTATCAGGCGATCGGCGAGATGCTCGATCGCAGATTGGTGATCCGGCAGGGCGACGACGAGCTGCTCGCAGCCGCGGACTCGTTGGCGCAGGCGAACGACCTGCCGCGCGCCGCCCATCTCTTCCGCCATCTGCTCAAGACCCACCCCGACGACAACGCGCTCGCTGCCAAGCTCGCCGCCACGCTCGACCATCTCGGCGATTCGTCGGACGCCGCGGCGAGCTACGCGCAGCTCGCGGTGCAGCATCTGGCGCGCCAGGAGGGCGACCAGGCCTTCTCGTGCGCGCGCCGCGCGGTCGAGCTCTCGCCTGATGATACGGCCATGCGCCTGATCCTGGTCCGCTGCCTGATGTGGGCGAAGGATGGCCCCGCGGCGGTCGCCGAGCTGAAGGTCACGACCGACCTGTATCTCGGTTCCGGACAGCTCGAGGAGGCGCGCGCGACCTGCCTGAAGATCCTCGCGATCCAGCCCGACGACGAGGACTCGCGACGGCAGCTGGCGCGGATCTTCTCCCGCGTCGAGAAGGATCCCGCGGCCGAGGACGTGGTGGTGTGCATCCAGTGCACGCACGTCAACGATCGCGAATCGACGCATTGCCAGAAATGCCGATCCCCGCTGCAGCTCACCTGCCTGTCGTGCAGCCGCGTGGTCGGAGTCTCGGATCGGCTGTGCATCTTCTGCGGCGCGGACCCTCACCGCGGCGTCGCCAATCGCCAACCCCCGGGAAAACCAGCCACCGGCACCTTCATCAAGACCGACCGCATCAGCACCGAGCTGAAGCAGAAGGGGAGCGCCCACTGGCGCGAGAAGCTGACGGCGCTCGCCGAGGTCGCGCGCGGGCACGAACAGGCCGGGAATTACGAGAAGGCCCTCGCTTCGTGGCGCGAGATCGCCACCCATCAGCACGACAACACCGATCTGCAGCAGCACATCCGCGAGCTGGAGCGGCGCGCAGGCGAGCTCTCCATCGAGCGGAACATCGAAGCCGGCCACCGGCTGCGCCACGGGCGGAGATTCTGGCGCGCCGTCAAGGCCTATCGACATGCACTGCGCGCCCTGCCCAAGGATGATCCGCGCGCTGGTCCGCTCGCCGAGATCCTGGCCAAGACCGTGGCCAACAAGCGGCGCAATGCGCTGATCTTCGGCTGCGCCTTCGCCATCATCGGCATCGTCGCCCTGCTGGTCGCCAAGCCGTACTGGGATCTCGCCTCGTTCCGCAAGCGCGCAGCCGCATTCCACTCCACCATCCAGGGCCTTCCCCAGGCCGGTGTCGCCGCGGTGTCTGCCGCCGACCACGAGTTCGCGGACCTGACCGCGCGTGGCGAAGGCTTCCATCGCGCGCAGGGGGCGGCCGCCCGGATCATGCTCCTCGAGCTCGGGGGCGAACTGCGCATCGCCAAGCAGCAGGCCGCGGAAAAGGAGCTGCGCGACATCTCCGCGGCGATCACCGCCAAGGACATCGGCTTGGCGCAGTTGCGGCTCGACGCCTATGCGCTGGCTTTCGGCAACGAGTTCCTGCCGGTGGGCGTGCATCAGCAGTCCGAGCGCCTCGCGCACATCAAGGGGGCGGCCGCCGATCGCGAACGCCTGCTCAAGCAAGGCCCACAGCTTCTGGCGCGCGCCGCTGAGAGCGAAACGGCCGGCGCCTGGGCGAACGCGCTGGCGGATTACCGCGTCCTCGTGCGATCGCAGGATCAGGCCATCCAGGCGGCCGCCGCGAAGGGGGTCGAACGCCTGGAGCCGAAGCAGAAGGAGTTCACGGATGCCGTCGAGCGCGCCCGCGTGCTGTCGTCTGGCGACCTGGCTGCTGCCGATGCCGCGCTCAAGGAGCTCGAGGCCCAGGCGCCAGCGTGGGGCCTGGCCGACGAGGTCTCCGACCTGCGGCAGTCGATCGCCCAGCGGATCCGTTCCGCCGAGCACGACTATCAGGCGCTGTCGGAGCGCTCGACGGTGCCGGAGCTCGAAGCGTTCATCAGCGCACATCCCGGCGCGGCGCAGATGGCGCCGGTGAATCTGCGGATCCTGATCATGCGCAAGGACGAGAACCTCAAGAAGCAGGATCTCGCCAGGTATCGGGCCTTGATGGATGCCCAGCAGTACGAGGACGCCTGGAAATCGGCCCACGACCTGATCGCCGTCCATGGCAAGACCCTGCGCGCGGACGAGGTCGCCTATCCGCTGGTGATCGAGACCACGCCGAGCGGAGCGACCGTGGCCGTCGACCACCGAACCATCGGCAAGACTCCGTTCGTCCTCACCTGCCTCCCGCAGAGCGACGGCGAGGTCTCCGTATCGCTCGCCGGCTGGAATCCGCTGGTGTTCCGCACCAAGGAGGCGGACAAGCGCTGGCGGATCCAGGCCGCGCTGGTGCGCACGCCGCGCTGGCAGGCGGCGGTCAAGGGTCCGGTCAACGAGGTGCAGCCGATGCCCGATGGAGGCTGCATCGTCGCCGCGGGAACCACCCTGACGGCTTTCGATCGCGCCGGGGCCGTGCGCTGGACGCGATCGTTTCCCGCGGACGACCTCGGCGACGGACATCCGAGATTCCATCACGGGCCGGTCCTGCTGCCCGACGGCAACCTCGTGATCGGACTGCCGAGCCACGGCTTCGCCCTGCTCGACGGTTCATCGGGGGCGGGTGGCGTCGCCGATACCGCTGCCGAGGTGCGCGGCCATCCGATCGTGTACGCCAACGACATCTTCGGCGCGCAGCCGCGTATCGCCTTCGCGGCCGATGCGCTCTTCTCCGGTGCGATCGGTGAAAGCCCGGCGCGCTTCGCCTTGACCTCCCCGGCCCTGGCGGGGCCGATCGCGATCGCCAAGGATCTCGACCGCGTCCTGGTCATCCTCGACCTGCGCGGCCACCTGGTCGGAATCGAGGATTCGACGCGCACGATCGCGTGGGACCTCGACCTGCAGGCCACCGAATGCGGCCAACTGATCCCCTTCGGTGATCAGCTCGCAGTCGTCCTCGACGGAAGCCGCTTGGCAGTCTGCCAGGTGTCCGGCTCCAGCGCGCGGATCGCCTGGTCGAAACACTTGGCGACCCCGGTGATCGGCGATCCGGCGGTCTCCGCGGGCCTGCTCGCGATCGTCGCCGGCCAGACGGTCGAGCGCTTCGCCCCGGACGGCCGCGCCGGCGACCCGCTCGTCATCGGGGCGGCGCCCTCCGCCGCGCTCGGCACCACCGGTGGTCTCACGGTGGTCGGCTGCGCCGGCGGCCTGGTCCGCGTCTTCCGCGACGGCGCGGCCGCCTGGTCCAGCGCGTTCCCGGCCTCGGTGACCGCGATCGCGACCACCGCGGATGTCATCTACGTGGGCACCGCCGATGGCTCGGTGATCGTCCTCGAACCGTGAAACGGATGCGTCATCCGACCCCTCCGAGAGGGTCCCCGGATGGTTTCCAAACCGCATCCTCAATGTGAGTTACGCCATGAAGCACCCCTCGTTCGAAGGTTGTTCCGCGGCTTGTGGTCCGAACAACTATCTCTAAGGTCGCCAAGGATAAACCCGGGGCAGGTCCATGCTGAATTCCGAACTCGTCGAGAACTTCCATGCCATCTATCGTCAGAAGCAGACGGGGTCGCTGAACGCGTCCGGGGACGACTTCAACATCCGTTTCCTGTTCCAGAACGGCGAAGTCATGGCGATGGACCTCGGCGAGGACAAGGAGCACCTGCTCGCCGACAAGCTCCGCGAATACCACCGCCTGGATCAGGCCCAGCACGCCCTCGTCTTCGCCACCCGTGAGCGTGTGCAGGGCAGTGTCGCCGACATCGTCCGCAACCTCCACCTGGCGTCCGATGACGAGGTCGCCCAGATCACCCGCGCGATGGTCGAGGACATCCTCTGCCACGCCTTCGGAGGCAAGGTCCGCCATCTCCAGTTCAATCCCGCGCAGGGGATGGAGAGCTTCAATTTCGACCGCAGCGCGGTCAGGCTGCGTATCGGGGTCGATGTCCTGCTGAAGACGGTCGAGTCGCGGGTATCCGAGATCCAGGCCGTCGAAACCGCCGTCGGCGGTCCCGAGTCGGTCTTCGTCTTCGCGGAAGGCGCCGAGAACGCCGGCGAACTCAGCGACTACGAGAAGCACGTCCTCAATTTCGTCGATGGCCACCGGACGCTCGAGGACGTCGCCGCGGCATGCCGCGACGGCAACCACAATCTGGCGCGTATCTTCAATCAGCTGATGAAGAAGGGCGTGGTCCGCAAACTGCCGGCCAGGAACCGCTCGGCTCCAGGCGCCACGCCGAGCGGGCCAGTCGCGACCAGCGCGTCAGCCCCGTCCGCGGCCGGCGCGCGGCCGATGGAGAAGACCGTCGATGTGTCCGGCGTCCCCGCCGCTGCCACGTCCGCACCAGCCGAAGCCCAGCCGTTCGTGCCGTATGACGAGGAACCCAGAGGCCCCAACCGCGGAGTGCTGCTCGCGCTCGTCGCCCTGCTCGTGCTTGCCGTCGGCGTGCTGTTCCTGGTGCACAACTACGACCAGAAGCAGCAGAAGATCAAGGACATGCAGGACCATATCAATGAACTCGTCAGCAAGCGCGAGTGGGAGAAGGCCCTGCGCAACGTCGAGGCGCTGACGGCGCAGGCGAACGGCGACCTCTCGAACCAGCAGCTCGTCGCCGATCTCCGGGCGCACCTCCAGCAGGCGATGCTCAACGAGATGGCGGGGATCCAGAAGCTGATCGATGTCGAGGAGTTCGGTCAGGCGAGCCAGCGATTGGGCAACCTGCCGCCCAGCGCCGAGGCCGACGAGGTGCGGCGCAAGCTCGCCGTCGCGATGGAGTCATTCAACCAGCAGTCGAAGTCGCTCGAAGCCAAGGTCACGGAGAAGCTCGACAAGAACGATGTGGCGGGCGCGCTGCACACCATCGCAGCGACCTCGAAGCAGCAGGGCGCGGCAGCGACCACCGTGCTCGAGCGTTGGCGGATCAAGAAGCTCGAGGACGCATCGGCGTCCGGCGCGCCGCTGAGCAAGCGGCTCGAAGCGCTCAATCTGGTCAAGAGCGCGCAGCCGTCGGCCGGCCAGAAGGTCACCATCGCCGCGATCGAGGAGGATCTGCGGCGTCAGCAGGGCCATCTCAAGGAGCAGGTGCAGCGCCTGCAGGAATTGGCCAACAAGGGCGATTACGACAAGGTGCTCGAGGAGATCCAACGGCTGCGCCTGTCCGAATACGTCAATGGGACGCCTCTCCAGGGAGATTTCCAGAAGCTCTACGCGCGCTGCGACCAGGTCCGCAGCGAGGTCCAGGCCTATCGCGAGAAGGTGCTGTCGTCCGTGCGTAACGCCGAGAGCGCCGCGGTCCTGCGGGAACTGCAGATCGCCGGCGATGCCCTGCTCTCGCATTACCCCCAGGCGTCCAATCGCGCCGCGACCGAGAGCCTGGTCTCGACGCTCAAGGATTGCCTCGACTGCGTCGAGCAGCCTTCGGACAGCCAGCAGGTCGCGCTGCAGACCCTGCTCGAACGCCGCAATATCGATCCCGATCTCTCGGCGGCCATCGAGGCGCGGATGAAGGGGCTCGGCACCACCGAGACCGAAGCGAGCCTCGAGCTCGAGAACTGCCGGCGTCTGCTCAGGGACGGCAACTGGGAATCCGCCGAACACCACTTCGAGGATCTCATCCGCAAGCCCGAGTGGCAAGCCACCGCAGCGCATCGCACGGCTGAAAAGGAGCTGGCCGACGAACGCGCCACGAGCGTGAAGCGCGAGGCCTCGCGCAAGGAGCTCGAACAGGCGATCGCCAAGGGAGAGACCTCGCGCGCCACCGCCATCGCCCGTGAGATGGGACTCAAGTACCTTCCGCTCTCGATCGAAAGCATCCCCACCGGCGCCGAGGTCTGGCAGGGATCCAAGAAGCTCGGCACCACGCCGCTCGTGCTCAATCTGCCTGCGGCCGACCGCGTCGACCTGACCATCGAACTCCGCCTCTCCGGCTACCAGACCAAGAACGTCAGCGGCGCGACCGCCGAGGGCGGGTGGCGCCTGCTCACCGCGCTCGAACGCGCTCCGGCAGCCCACGTCGATCTCGGCAAGACCGTCACCGGACGCCCGTCGAGCATCAAGGATCGGCTGTGGGCGTCCAACCGTTCGCAGGCCTTCGCCATCACCCTGCAGGGCGATGTGCAGACCTGGGAATTCGAATCCGGGGCCGGAAACTCCGCGCTCAATGATCCGATCTATGCCCCGGCGGTCGCCAAGGATGACGTGGTCTACATCGCGACCCGCGAGAACATCGCCATCCGTATCGGCAAGACCGTCGAACGCGTGCCGACCGCGGGCGGCACCGACCTCGCGCCAGCGATCTTCGAGAGCCCGCTGCTGATCGATCGGCGTTTCCTGATCGTGAGCGGTCTGGACAACGCGCTGCACGGGATGGATGAACGCCACCCAACATCGAATTGGGCGACAGCCCCTGGTCAGGCCTTCGCCGCATCGCCGGTGATCTCTGGCGACGCGGTCCTGACGGTCCAGGTGGATGGCACCCTGAGCAGCATCCAGGCCTATGATGGCAAGATCCTCGGGACCTCCGCGATCGGCCAGCCGATCGTCGCCGCGTGGGTCGTCGACGGCAAGCGGCTCGCCGGTCTGTGCGCCAACATCGGCTGGAGCTGGGACGGCAAGGAGCTCATCACCGAGCCCCTGCCCCAGGCGGCCGCGGGCGGAGCCAAGGACGTCATCGTCGGCACCAATGGCCGCATCTGGCTGCGCTCCGGAACGGAATGGAAGGACATGGGCAGGGTGGATGGGACGATCACCGGCGACCCGGTGGTCTGGCGAGACCACGTCGCCGTCCCGGTCGGTCCATCGATGCGGGTCCTCGGCGCACGTGGATTCGGAGTCACCCAGTCGGCGGATTTCCTGCCGCCCGTGGTTATCGGCGACAAGCTCGGCCTGGTGAATCAGAACGGCCAGGTCTTCATCTACGATCCGTGACCGCGCGCCCTCCAGGCGTTGTGCGTAGCGGCAGCGATCCATACTGCGCCGCTCCTCTGGAGCGCGCATGGGTTTCAATTGCGGTATCGTCGGTCTGCCGAACGTCGGCAAGAGCACCATCTTCAACGCCTTGACGATGACGCAGGCGGCGCAGGCGGCCAACTACCCGTTCTGCACCATCGACCCCAATACCGGGATGGTGACGGTTCCCGATGATCGGCTGTGGGTGCTCAAGGATATCGCCAAGACCGACAAGGTGATCCCGACCCAGATTGAGCTGGTGGATGTCGCCGGACTGGTCAAAGGAGCCTCGAAAGGCGAAGGCAAGGGCAATGCCTTCCTGTCCGCCATCAAGAATGTCGACGCGGTCCTCCACGTCGTGCGCTGCTTCGACGATCCCGACGTCCACCATGTCGACGGCAGCGTCGACCCGGTGCGCGACATCGAGATCATCGACCTCGAACTCCTGCTCAAGGACGAGGAGACGACGAAGTCCAAACTCGATCGCATCAAGAAGCGGCAGCACGACAAGGAAGCCCAGGCGGCGATCCCGGCGGTTGAGAAGGTCCTCGCCGGCTTCAAGAACCTGGTGGCGGCGCGTGCCCAGGGCCTCACCGCCGAAGAGGCGGTCCACATCGCCGACTGCCAGCTGATCACCGCGAAGCCGATGCTCTTCGTGTGCAACATCGGAGAGGACGATATCGCCAAGGGCGGCAACGCGCACAGCAAGGCCGTATTCGCCCACGCCCAGAAGGTCGGGGCGCGGGCCATCCTCATCTCCGGCAAGATCGAGTCGGAACTGGTGCAGCTCGATGCCGCCGAGCGCTCCTCCTTCATGGAGGGTCTTGGCATGACCGAGCCGGGCGTCGACCGCCTGGTGCGCGCCGGCTATGACCTGCTCGGACTGGCGACCTATTTCACCGCTGGCGTGAAGGAGGTCCGGGCGTGGCAGATCCAGAAAGGATGGAAGGCGCCGCGCGCGGCTGGCGTCATCCATACCGATTTCGAGAAGGGCTTCATCCGGGCGGAGGTCGCGACCTATGACGACTACGTCTCGTTCAAAGGCGAGAAGGGGTGCCGCGAAGGGGGAAAATTGCGCGCGGAAGGCAAGGATTACGTCGTCCAGGATGGCGACGTCATGCACTTCCTGTTCGCGAAGTGATCCTCATGACGAGGACTGATCCGAGACCCGGCCCTGACGCCGGTAGTTCGCCGGGGCGCAGCTCATGCGCAGCGCGAACACTCGGGTGAAGTGGTAGCGGTTGGCGAAGCCGCATGCCGCCGCTATTGCAGAGATGTCCTCGTCGGTGGTCAGCAGCCGTTCGGCGGCGCGTTCGATGCGGCGCTCCTGGATGTAGCGGGCCGGAGTCTGCCCGAAACGGCGTTTGAACAGCAGGGAGAAGTGATCGGTGCTGAGATGGCATAGGCGCGCGAGCGCCGAGACCTCGAGATGACTGGCCAGCAGCTCCTCGATGTGCCTCACGGCGAGCCCCAGTGGGTCTCCGTCAGTGACGTGCTCATGGAGCATGGCGATCGCAGCTTCGGGAAGCTGGTCGAGCGCGGCCGCCAGCGCATCGCACGCCAGCGATTGCGCGCGCAGGCGTGACGACGGAAGGGCCAGGCCGGCTGCGCCCGACGCGTGCGCGATGCGCGATGGCACGATGGCGCTCACGGCGACCACCGGTCGATGGAAGTTTTTCCGGATCCATTGCGGCGGCATTCCGTGGACATCGAAATGGATGTAGACATGTCCGAGCGTGCGCGAACAGCGTCCGTCGAAATCCCCCCAGGGAGGGAGCAGCACCGGTTTGCGCGCAGGTATGGCGAAGACGCCGGTCGCGGTCTTGATCCAGGCGCCGTCGGCATCGTTGATGTACAGCCGCCAGAACGGATTGCAGAGGCGATGATTCCAGGAGGTGCCGATGGTGACCTGGTTGCAGCTGAGGACCCGGCAGTGCACGGCATCCGTCATGCCGACAGTATCGCGGTTATAGACACAAAAGCCACGGTCGCAGGTATCCCAATAGGTAAATATTATCCACCGTATGCTCCATAACGGCCAAGTTGCCCATAGCCCCTGGACACATGAGGTTCCGATGCTCACGACCAAGAAGACCGCCGCCGACACCCGTTGGTTCACCCACGACCGCTTCGGCATGTTCATCCATTGGGGACTGTATTCGATGGCCGCGCGGCATGAATGGGTCCGCCACAACGAGCAGATCCCCAACGAGGTCTACGACGGGAAGTACTTCAAGCGCTTCGATCCGGATCTCTACGACCCGACGGCCTGGGCCAAGGCGGCATCAGCTGCCGGAATGAAATACTTCGTGATCACGACCAAGCATCACGAGGGGTTCTGCCTGTGGGACACCAAGCTCACCGACTACAAATCGACCAACACGCCGGCGAAGCGCGATCTGCTGCGGCCGATGATCGATGCCTTCCGGAAGGAAGGCATCCGCGTCGGCCTTTACCACTCGCTGATCGACTGGCACCATCCCGATTACGTCATCGATCCGCACAACGGTCCCTACCGCGAGGGCGATCGCGCAAAGCTCAATCAGGGACGCGACCAGGCGCGGTATGCCGAATACCTGCGCGGACAGGTGCGCGAGCTGCTGACCGTATTCGGCGACATCGACATCCTGTGGTTCGACTTCAGCTATCCCAAGGAGGATGGCTCAGGGAAAGGACGCACAGACTGGCAGAGCGAGCAGCTGCTGAAGATGATCCGCGAGCTGCGGCCCGACATCATCCTCAACGACCGCATCGATCTGCCCGGCAGCTGGGACGTGAAGACACCCGAGCAGTTCCAGCCGCGCGCCTGGGTCACCGTCGATGGCGAGCCGGTGGTGTGGGAGGCGTGCCAGACGTTTTCAGGATCCTGGGGCTACAACCGCGACGAATCCAGCTGGCGGAGCGCCGAGCAGCTGGTGCACATGCTGATCGATACCGTGAGCAAGGGAGGGAATCTGCTGCTCAATGTCGGGCCGACCGCCCGCGGCGAGTTCGATGATCGCGCGCTGTCGCGTCTGTCGCAGGTCGGCGCGTGGATGCGTCGGCACTCGCGCTCGATCTATGGCTGCACCCAGGCGCCGGCCGGATGCATCGCGCCCGAGGGGTCGCGCCTGACCTACAATGCCGAGACCAATCGTCTCTACATCCATTTGCTGGCCTGGCCGTTCCTGCCGCACCTGCATCTCGAGGGCTTCGCGGGCAAGATCGAGTACGCGCAGCTCCTGAACGACGGATCCGAGATCCGCCTGGACAAGGGCCTGGAGGCGTGGATGAGCCATGACACCACCGCTCCCGGCCTGCTCACCGTCCAGGTACCGATCCAGAAACCCGAGGTGACGGTCCCGGTGATCGAGCTCTTCCTCAAGGACGGGGCCTTCACCGGCTGACCGCTCAGGCCGGCACGGTTGGCTGCTGACCCGCGGCTCCACGCCTGCTAGGATTCCGCCCATGTCCGACCCCGATCCAGCCGATCTGGCGGCCTTCGCCGGGGAGGTGCAGAAGCTCGCCGGAAGCGGGGACTTCAATCCCTTCGCGATGTTCTCCGAGACGCTGGGCTTTCATGCGGTCTTCCTGGCGCCGTTCTCGCCCGCGCTCACATCGGCCATCGCGCGCTTCCTGTCTGATGGCGGCGGTCCCCTGCAGCAGGCGGTCGATGCGCTGCGCTCACAGGGGATGGCCGAGCCCGAGGCGCGCGCCAAGGCGCGTGAGATGTTCGCCGCGGCGAAGGGCATGTGCGTGGTGGTGGTCAGCGGGGGCACCGCGCTCGACACCATTCCGCAGCTCTTCTTCGGCAATCTGTCCGAGGAGTGGCGCGCGCACGCGGTCGCCTCCTGCGGTGACAAGTTCCCGGGAAAGGAAGGCCTGCGCAGCGCGCTCGCCGATCTCGACGCCAAGGCGCGGGGCGGCACCACCTGGCCGGCCCTGGTCGCCGGACCATCCGCCGGCAGCAACCTGATGTCCTTCTGGCTCGAGCTCGCAGCAGGCATCGTCGCCAGCGTCGATGAGGGCATCATGCCGGTCGCTCGGGATCGCCTCGCCGATCTCGCCCATTGGACGGCGGCGGCCGGAAGCCTGATCCTCGCGCAAGGCAAGCGCGCTGACGGCGACGATCTCTCGGCGTTGGCGCGCTGCCGCCTGCTCGCAGGCGAGACCGATGAAGCCGCGGCGCTCCTGGATGCGATCATCGCGCGCACCGGCGACGAGGCGCTCGATGACGAGGAGCTGCTCGAACTCGTCCAGCACTACGCCAACGCCTGCGCACGCCTGCAGCGGGGCGCGGTCGGCGCCGAGTGGATCGGGCAGCGGCTGCCGAGCCTGGAAGCGCGATTCGGGCGGTCGTATGAGATCGTGCTGGCGCTCTTCAACCTGCTCGCAGC
>JACDEN010000321.1 GCA_013816415.1 Planctomycetota bacterium | reverse complement strand
GCACAACATCCTGACGCTCAACCTCGACCACGACATCGTGACCGGAAAGAAGAGCGTCGAGGAGGCGCGTCGCGCCTTTGGCGAGATCGTCGGGCAGGACGTGATGGGCAAGCACCCGCCGTATGTCGAAAGCTTGCAGTTCACGCCGCCGAAGGCGGGGACAACGGCGTTCTCGGATAGTCCGGTCATTCCCGGGTCGCCGCTGCGCGCCAATGACAGCGATACCAGTGCCCAGCGGGCGATGAACCGCGAGAAGCTCGCCCAGGCGGAGATTCTGGCGACCGTGACGGCCATCGATCTCAATGAGATCAGTGCCGCCGCGCAGGCGCAGATGAAGAAGCTCAGCCCGCCGGTCATGGACTACGCCAAACTGCTGCACCAGGACCACGGCATGAACCTGGACCAGACGCTGAAACTCGGCCTGCAGCTCGGGGTCACGCCCGTGATCACGCCGGCGGTCGAACAGATGCAGAAGAAGGGCGCGGGCGAGCTCGCCGCACTTGTGCAGCTCGACGGCCACGAATTCGAGCATGCCTACATCGCGGCGATGATCAAGGGTCACACCGCGGCGCTCGCCACGATCGACGATCAGGTCAGGAAATCAACCGGCCACGCCGAGATCGCGAAGCATTTGACGGCCACGCGGGCAGTCGTCGTCGGCCACCTCGAGAAGGCGAAAGCGCTGCAGGTGGGGGTGAAGCGCACCAACGCGAGCCGCTGACGATCGGGTAACATCGAAGGCCTGCAGCGCCCCTGAGGGCCTGCAGGCCTTTGCTTGTCTTCCTGCCGGTCGATCTCGAGCTGAAATACAGTGACCGCACCACCGACACATTTCACTATCCGGTCGAGATCTGGTACGACGGAGACCGCTACGTCGCGCAGGTGCCGGCCACCAAACAGATCACGCGAGCACGCGTGAACCCGGACGGCTTTACGCCCGATATCATTCCGGGCGACGATTCCTGGACTGCGAATCCCTGAGCGACGCGCGCTTCCCTGCCGGCCCGTTACCCGACGATAAACGGGCTCGCGATCGCCAGAACTTCAGCCATGGTGAGCGGCTCGTCGAATGCTTCGGTGCCGGCCTCCGCGCCTTCGAATGCGCCGACATTTATCCCGAGCTGCACCAGGTTGCCCTCGCCGTCGTACACGGCGTGAATCGCGGCGGGCGCCAGCGGATCCTCGAACGGGATCCAGCCCTTCTCGCCGCGCAACCGCCGCACCTCGGCAGCGTGCCGCCCTTCGACCGAATGAATGGTCGCGGCCGCGGTAAGGACGGTGTCGTTTGACTGGAGGTTGGGGAATTGTCCCTTGTACGCCCGCACGCCCGTGTCCTCGAATGCCTGCGCCAGCAGCTTGAACGTGTCGTAGTTCGCGAACGGCGCGAACGCTCCGCCGGCGGTGAAGTCGAACGTCGGCTCCGGCACCGGGGTAGCGCTGAGCGACCGGATGACGCCGATCAGGAAATCGCGGTGGGCAATTTCGTGGTCGCGGATCGTGGTGAAGATCCGCGAGTCTCGGCCGGGAATGACGCCCGAATCGACGCCCAGGATGTAGTATCGCGCTTCGAGATACTCGAGCGTCAGCGCGAAGTTCAGGACCTCCACGATCGTCGGAGCGGCAGCCGACGCGCTCGCGGCAAATCCGCGTCGCGCAAATGCCGCCAGGCCGACCGGAACTGCGGCAGCCGCCAGCTGGCCACCCCGCGCGATGGCCCCGCGGCGGTTGGTTGCTGACTCGGAGTCGATGCCCCCGAGCAGGTTCATGATGCTCATAGGTCTCGCTCCTCAGCTCGGAACATTGGTGAGGGTGACCGCGGTCGCGATATACGGATCCGCGATGGCCAGCACCTCGTTGAACCCACGCGCCAGGTCGAATGCCCGCGGCGCAAAGGATTTGCCGTTCGGCCGGAACAGGTCGGCGATGGTCGATGCGTGCCGCGCCTCGACCGAAACGATCTTTCCGGCGATCACCAGGTAATCGGTGTTGGAGATGAACTGGGCGGCGCCATTGTAGGCGCTGACACCCAGCTCCTCGAAGGCGAGGGCGACGCCCAGCACGCCACCGCGAGACCGGAAATTGATCGAGGAGAAGTCGAACGACAATCCCGGAATTGCCGCCGATCCGAGCGCGGTTCTGAAAAACTCCCGATGGATGACTTCGTGCTTCTTGATGTCGCTGAAGACCTGGACCTCCTCTGCGCCTCCTCCTGTAAACTGGTTCGCGACGACCATCGTGTAGAATGCCGCTTCGAGCTGCTCGAGTGCGTATGCAAAATTCAGAATGCCGATGTCATTGCTCAGGTCGATCGTCACGGCCGCCGCGCCGTCGGTGATCCCACCCTTGGCGGCGCCGTACGACGGCATCGGCGGCGAGCTGTCGGTTGGCCCGCTGTCGCAGGCCGCAAGCAGCACCGCTGCCGCCCCGCTCCACTTCAGGAATTGGCGGCGGTCGCCCAACGCGGCGAAGCCGGGTGGTATTACCCGGTTGGCTGCGTCCCCAGCATTGTCCAGTTTCATGAAATTACTCCCGCGGAATGGTCATGCCGGTTGGACCGGCAGCGAGGGCGGGTGACGGGTGCGAAGCGCCCGATCCGCCACTCCAGAAGTTCGGAGACGTTCGGGCCGGTGCCGCTCACGCGCTGCCCGCGTGCCTGGCAACTGATCCGAAGGTGCCCGAGTCCGCCGGCCGAAGCCGACCATCCGGAATGCAATTCATTCCGCGTACGGACCGGGCACCCTTTAGACTAAAATGCCGGGAGACGATCCACCAGTGGCGTCGTCGCTTTGGCGAGTTCAGCGTGGCGAAGGTGATCCGCAGCTCCCGCTTGAGCCCGGGATCGCGCACCACCAATGGTTGCGCTCGCTGAACGCGAGCAGATCCTGATGCGCCGGGACGGGAGGGAGTGACGCAGCGAGAGTCTTAGGCTCATCCCACGACATTGGATGTCAGCGGAACGTGGCAATGTCGGCGAGCGGCTTCCGCTCGAGTCTGGGCACTCGCGCGTTCGGCGCCGGGTATCCTGCGACGATGAGCATGACCGGGCGCTCCGTGTCGGGTCGGCCGAGGAGGTCGCGGAGAAATCCCATCGGGTTCGGCGTGTGGGTAAGGGCGACGAGACCCGCGGCGTGCAGCGCGCTGAGCAGGAACCCGGTGGCGATACCCACCGATTCACTCACGTAATAGTGCGGCCGGCGGGACCCGTCGGGCATCAGGTGGTAGCGCTGCGCGAACACGGCGATCAGCGCGGGCGCCGTTTCGAGATACGGCTTCACCGCGTCGGTGCCGAGCGGCGCCAGCGCCTCCAGCCATTCGGCCGGTGCCGATGCGTAGAACGCCTGCTCCTCCCGCTCCGCCGCAACCCGCAGCTCCCGCTTGAGCCCGGGGTCGCGCACCACCACGAAATGCCACGGCTGCTGGTGCGCGCCACTCGGCGCGGTGCCGGCCGTCCGAAGGCAGTTCTCCAGCACTCCCTCAGGAATTGGCCGGTCGCTGAAGTGCCGCGTCGTCCGCCGCCGGTTCATCTCGGCGTAGAACGCGGCGGCGCGGGCCTGCATTTCGGCGGGCGCGTATTCGCGATACGTCGCGAGCGGCTCGAAACCTGTTGAATCGGGAATTGGATCCGCCTTTCGCGTAAGCGAATTTACCTCGAAGCCTGCCGCATTCCGGTGCCGTGCACGGCGCGTCCGCGGGCGACATTGACGCATGCCACCTTGCGATTCCCCTGCGCCGAGCCGAGCATTATGGGCATGCCACACACCGCTGATCGCTGGACCGCGGCCGACGTCCGCGCGCTGCCCGATGACGGTAACCGCTACGAGCTCATCGGCGGCGAGCTCATCGTGACGCCGGCGCCCGGCGGGAAGCACCAAGCCGCCCTCTCCGCGCTCGTTGAACGACTCGCGCCGTTCGTCCGGTCGGCGGTTCCAGGCGCCCGGATCCTCTGGTCTCCGGCCGATCTCGCGTTAGGCGAAGATGAGATCCTGCAGCCCGACTTGTTTGTCTGCCTGACCCCGGGTGGCCATCCACCCGAGCATTGGAGCGACATCACGTCGCTCCTCCTCGTGATCGAGGTCGTCTCCCCGCGTTCGGCACGCTACGACCGGAGCGTCAAACGGTTCCGCTACCAGCGCGCAGGCGTGCCCGACTACTGGGTGGTCGATCTCGACGCACGGCTGGTCGAGCGCTGGACGCCGGCCGACACCCGACCCGAGATCGTCACCGGCACGCTCAGGTGGCAGCCGGATGGAGCACCCGCCCCGCTCGACATCGACCTGGGGGCCGTGTTCGAGGAGGCCACCGGGGAGTAGGGACTACTTCCGCGACGCCGCCATCGCGTTTCGACGCGCACGGCATGCGCGGGGCAGCTGTGAATTCCGTCCGGCAGGTCGCGAGATCAGGCAGGAACGTAGGTCAACCTGATCACGTC
>JACDEN010000023.1 GCA_013816415.1 Planctomycetota bacterium | reverse complement strand
GGCCATTGGGGTCGGTCCGACTGGTCACGTCGCCGGCGAAGGAGTAAGCGATGGTGGTCACCCCGTTGTTGGGGTCGGTGATGGTCTCCAAGCGGTCGCAGCAGGAGCAGTAGCCGTTGACGGTCACGTGACCGTTGGCATCGGTGCGGGTCGCGACCTTGCCCGTGGGGGTGTAGGTGAATGTGGTGGTGGCCGCGAGGCCGGTGCCGGAAGCCTCGACCTGGGTTGCAACGAGATTGCGCGCGGTGTAGGTCCAGGCGCTCGCACCCAGGAGGGAGTTCACGGTCTGGCGCGGGCTGCGTCGGGTGGTCACGTTGCCCTGCGGATCGTACGTGGTGGTGCTGACCGCCGCTTCACTGGTGCCATAGGCCTCGGTCTGGCTGGTCTGGCGGCCTTGGGCGTCGTAGGAGAACGCGGTCACGTTCCCGCGGGCGTCGGTGCGAGCGGTCAACTCGCCCTCGGCGTTGTAGGTCATGTCAGCGATGACGTAGTCCGGATTCGCGGTCAGCACGCGGGTGAGCGTAGCGGGATTACTGGAGCCGAAGCCGTTGGGGATCAGTTCGGAGACCGTGCGGGTGAGGCGATGGTTGATGTCGTAGACGCGCGCGGTGCGGCGGCCGTAGGGGTCGGTCGTCATGGTGACCAGGCTGGCGGCGTCATAGACCATGGAATCGGTCAGAGCGGCGGAGCCGCGAGTGTGACGGGTGGTGCTGATGAGGCGCATGCGCGCGTCATAGCCGTACTCGGTCACATCTCCGGCGCGGGTCTGGGCGAGCGGCTCACTGGTGCCGGAGCGATAGGTCACGCTCGTGGTCATCGCAACACCAGAGCCGGCGGCGTCGATGGTTGCGGTGCGGCGGCCAGCGGCGTCGTACTGGAATTCCGTGCGTCGACCGTCGCGGTCGACGCGGGCGAGCACGAGGTTGTCGTTGCCGCTGTTGGCGGCGCCGAAGGTCGTGGTCTCGTGGCTGGTGTCGGGGAAGGTGGTGTCGACAAGGCGATTGCGGCTGTCGTAGGAGTAGGTGTAGACGCGACCGGCGGCGTCCGTCATCGAGGTGCGGCGGCCGGCGCTGTCATAGGTATACTGGGTGACGTTGGTGCTGTCGCCCGTGCGGTCGCCGGGCGCGACCACGGTCGCGAGGTAACCGGCGGTGGTATAGGTGCACGTGGTGCGGTGGCCATCGGCGTCGATCGCGGCGGTCATCAGGCCGCGCGCGTTGTACTCCCACGACCAGGTTGCTTCCACGCCGGTGCCGACCGCTCTGGTCATGGTCAGGCGGTTGCCGTGGCTGTCATAGGTCGAGGTGGTCACTCGGCCGAGGCGGTCGGTGACCTGAAGCGGTTCGAGGAAGCCGTTGTAGGTCGTGGTCTCGGTGGTGGCGTCGGGAAATGTGGTTTGGGTGGTGGCCGTCGTGGTCGCGTCGCGGACCCACGATGTGGTGTGGCCATGCGGGTCGGTGGTGGAGCTGACGGAGCCGTGCGGGCCGGTGTGGGTGTAGGAGCCATCCAGAACCCAGCCGGTCCAGCTGGCCGTGAACCACGACAGCATGTCGCCACCAGTAAAATCCTCACGGTAATAGACGCCCCTGATGAAATCGCCGCCCAGATGTTCGATGCCGAACAGCTTTCCATGGTCCACAATATAGCTGTGGGTGACGGCGGTGGTGTCAGGGAGCGTGAACTCTTTGAAGCAGCTGGCGTAGACCTGCTCACCGAGCGCATTGCGGGATTCGCGCAGACGGCCCCAGACCTGGGGACGCACATCTGCGGAATTCGCCGGATTCGTCCACAGAATCATGGAGAAGAGATTGGTCTTCACCCGCGATTCTGGCTCGGCGGCGGGATCGGTGCAGTGCCACCGCAGGCAGGACGTCGCGGTGTCGACCTCGGATGAGAATGTCGATTGGCTTCCGTCGGGATGCAGCACGCCGACCAGGGCGGAGATCGTCTCGCCGAATGGATCTAAGAAATTGCCATAGGTGTACTCGACGTGCTGACCGTTGGGGAAATTAATGCGCGTGACGACCCAGCACCCGGAGTGCTGCGCGGCCTCGTCGTAGATGAAGGTGGTTGTCTGCCCGTAGGCATCGGTCACATGATCGAGAATGGCGAGCTTGGTGCGCAAGGAGCCCGTGAGGGAGGTGTCATTCACCGCGTATTTCCACGTCCACGTAATCTGCTCGCCATTGCGATCCGTCAGCGAAGTGATGCGGCCGGTCAGCTGACCGCCGATGCTGCTTTCGCTGTACAGCTCGAAGGTGAGACGTTCGCCCGTGAAGCGAGTCAGCACCGCGGTCGTCGCCTGAGATGGCAGCGTCACCGCCTGATTGCTGGCGTTATAAAATCGCAGATCGCGTACACGGGCCTTGTCGGCATCCGTGAAGACGCCGTCGCTGTCGGGGTCGGTGAGGGCGACGGCATCCAGCGGTTCCGGCTGGGGCTGCGACATCTCGACCACCCACCCCTGGTCCTGCTGGGGAATCCAGGACGGGATGCTGCCGGGGGCAAACAGGGTCAACCAGATGTCGCCGTTCCAGCCCCAGTGACGGCCGAAGGACGTCGGGAAGACATCGTCGGAGGAAAATACCCGCTGCAGTCCAAACGTTGGCAACGAGCTTCCGATGGTTGTCGCGGCTGGAGTGCCGCCGCAGGTTGAGCAGCCCAGTTCATTCGGATTCTCCGTGCGAAAATCCCAGGCAAAGTGCCGGAAGCGCCCACTCAGGTTGCTGGCCGTCGACAGGTGAACGGACCCGGCAGCTTTGTTCGTGTCCGCACATGGTGTCGTTGTGCAACTCGGAATCAGGGAGTAAGTGCTCGGATCCCCTTCGACGCACTTCGTGCAGACGGTGCACGTCTTTGGATTATAGCACTTATCCAAAGGCGTCGTCGGCCCCGGCGATGGCATGCTTGGCGAGCCGCCGCTGGATTCGGCCACAATCAGGCTCTGCAAGGACAGCAGCAGAAACAGACCGAGAACAACGCGGACCGGGATGATGGACATCATGGATGACCTTTCACTGGCTGATCAGAAACCCGAACGAGAAATCGGATGGTACCCCCGCGCACCGGACTCGCGCACACGATCGGGCAATCCCCAACGGTTCCAGCGGAGGCGGTGAAGGAGGCCTCCGCGATGCCCTGCTCATCGGCCGCGACCGTGATAGTCGGCATGCCCGAGGTGAAGCTGCCCAGACCCCACGAGGTGAACGTCGCCGGCATCCCCGGCTCGGTGCGTACCCGCAGCACGCACGAACCGAGTTGCGGGATTTGGGCGCTCGTGCCACCTACAGGCTCCAGCATCGGCACATCGGCTGCCGGCTGCGCTGGCTCGACCGACCGCGATGGCGACGCGAGATCGAGATAGGCCGCTGGATCGTTGAGATACTTTTCGCGATCCCACCCCTTGGGCGCCTGATCCTTCTTGCGCGCATGCACCATCTGCGGTGTGGGGTCCGAGAGGGTCCGATGCGCGAGCGCTGCTGCTGCGGCTACTCTTGGATCCAAGGGAGCAGTCTCAGGAGCCGGCTTCGGGTCCTCTGACTTTGAACCAGATCCAGCGCCGCTGATGGCAGGTGGCGATAACGGCATCTGCGGCTCAGCCTGCTGGACTAAAACAGGCGCCGACGCTTCGGAATTGCTCGCGGTTTGCGCTGCAGGGGCGGCCTGTTCTCGCTTGGCGCACGCCGATAATGACATCACCACGATGGAAAAAATTCCGAGGAAAAATATCCAACCGTGAGATTTTTGACAGAAGGGCAGTTGGTTCAACGTTTCGACCTTCCGGTACGAAAAATGATCAACGGAGGGTCGGCGGGTGCGATGTTATGGTTAGGTACGAGGTCGCGTCAAAGGGTAAGGGTGAAGGTGTTTCAAATGGCATGCATCGTGAGTATTACACCAATGGTCGTTTTTCTGTAACTAAATGCTATAATTGATTATACAGCTATTTTAAAATAATTCTATTTTGCTCCCAAGAGCCTCCTGTTCTTTAGATTGGCTTCCGGTTTTTTCGCGTAGTGGACGCCGCCGAATCGCCTCCGCCACGGGGCAAATCTCTCTGGACCGGTACCAGCAAGGCGTCTAACTGCCAATAGTGACCTGTCATTCGGCCGCTCTCTATCGGTTCTTCGGCCTCACCGCAGCCTTCTTGTCCCTCCTCCTTATAGCAGCGGAATCCAGCGATCCGCCCTCGGTGATTCCTGAGCCGATTTTGCATGCCAGCCCTGCGTTTACCCGAATCGAAATCCCGCCTGGCGAAGAGCGGCGCCTTTCTATTACGGTGACATCACCTGCAGCGGCTCGATTGATTGCCATCACCACGGATTGCCGATGCATTTCCTCGATTACGCCGACTCCGATCGAGCTTCTCGCGGGTAAGGAAACGCAGATCGACTTGCGCGCGGTCGGAGTTTTACCAGGTGTAAAAACGGTTTCGATGCGAACTTCGACCGGAACGGTCAGGATCCAGGTACAGGTGTTGACCACCGGTCTGGGCACTGGTGCGGACGTATTAAAAGAAGTTTTCACTCGCGCGCGAACTGCCAAGGCCTCGGCATGGTTCATTATTCATGATCTGCGCGGTGAAATCCGTAATTGCGGATGTAGTGCCGGATCTCTCGGAGGAATCGACAAGATCGCTGCTTTACCGACTCGCTGTTCCGAACTTGGCAAGGATCTGTCGACGCACTTCGTTCTCAGCGGTGATGTCGATGGACCGCGGCCCGGGGTTGGCGGGACGCTGGCGAAAGTTGGCTGGACGGTGGGCGATCCAGCGGTCGCAGTGACCGCGCGGCCAGAATCCGTGCTCTCAACACCGGGAGTCATCGCGATCATTCCGACCACTCCCATCGCAGTGGAGAACGCGCGCTTGCTCCGGCCTTTGCTCCTTGGCGGAATGATGACCGAGGTGCTCCTGGTTTCAGCGGAGGGACGAATCATTGAGCACATGTCGATGCCGATCGATGCGTCACTCCCATCTCAACCCGACGTTTTGACAGCGTTCGAGGATCCGCTCACCTACACCATCGACGATCACTCCCAGCCGAGCCAGTCCTGCGCCACGTGCCATAGCGCTGCCCATAAATCCTGGTCCATCAGTGCCCACGCGCGAGCTTGGGCATCCCTCAAGGAGGCGGACAAAACGGATTCTTGCGTGGTTTGCCACAGTGCGGCCATATCTGGACCAGTAAAAAAGAAGACCCTATCCCCCAACGTCCAGTGTGCCTCGTGCCACCAAGGTGCCGAAGCTCACGTGGCCAGTGCTGGGACCGTACATACTAAAGGAACAACGGATTGTCGCTCGTGCCATGACGCTCGCCATGATCCCGGATTCAATCCCATTGCTGCGTGGGCACAGATTGCGCATGGGAAATAGAAGAAACTCATTTATCCTCTATTCATGACTCTTCCCAACATCTCACTCGCCACTTTTCTAAGCGTTGCCATGGCAGCGGCGATCTCAGCGGCCGACGGAGCCGCGGTCAATTCAGAGACCGCTCCAGAATCACAGGCGACACCTAAAGTCGTGCTGACGAAAGACGATCAAGGTCGGGTCATTCAGAAAACAGTCGGTGATGATCCGACCAACGTCAAAATCTGGCGCTATGAATTCGATCAGAAGGGTCTCTTGATCAAGGAGGTGGACCCCATCGGAGTACCCACGCTCTACACCCACGATGCTCTCGGGAGGATCACCGAAGTGAAGCGCGGAGCGGATCAGGAGATTCATAAAACCGTGGTGACCTACGATCTTCAGGGGAAAATCACCGGAGTTACGGTGGATGGGCTGCCGAAGGAATTGCCCGAGGCTCCGGAATGGCGGGATCACGATCTCTACATCGGGGATGAAAAGGTTTATTAACGACAGGGGCCGAAGCGTCGCGCGTCTTCCCAACCGACGCCTCGTGCCTATCCAGGATGAAGGATGCCGATCGCGGTCGTCATTGGGAGGCGACCACATCTCTCGTGCATCCTTTCGCTTCTCCAGACAGTCGAAGCATGGGCCATTCCCAGAAGCAGCGCAAAAAACGTGTAAGCACGATTGCTTGGACCGCGTCAGGTATTCGCCTCCTGGGAACCGCTCCCGATGCCGAGATCGCCAAACGGCTCGACCTGGAGCCCTGGAACGTGCGACGGAAGCGGGAAGAGATGGGCATTACGAGCGCACGTCCGCGCGCATCCCCGGTCAGGTGGACTTCCGCGATGCGGCGATTGCTCGGGACCGCGTCCGACTCCGTCGTGGCGCGTCGACTCGCCATCGGACACGACGTCGTTACGCGCGAGCGCACGCGCAGAGGCATTCCCTCCTTCATTCCCCACCGAGCGCCGTTGCGCTGGACGCCAGCCATGGTGCGCTCCCTCGGACAGGACACGGACCGAGCGATCGCCAAGCGGTGGGGCATCGCGGATATTCGTGTCCGGTGGAAGCGTCGGCAGTTGGGAATCCCCTCGACGCGCGTCCGGTGGACAACCCGCATGGATCGGTTGGTCGGGACGGCGCCCGACGCGGTGGTCGCCGCCAAATTGGGCCTGACTCACGGATGCGTGAAGCTGCGACGCTACGCTCTGGGTGTGACCTCCCATCGGAAACGGTTCTTCGAGGGATTCTGGACGACGAGACGACTGAGTCTGCTCGGGACGGCAACCGATGAGGTCGTGGCGCAGCGTCTCGGCGTCTCCGTCACCACCGTTCGCAGAACTCGTGTTGCGAAGTGCCTTCCGCCATTCCGCCAGCAGCAGCTACGAAGCCGATGGACCGCGGCCATGGACGCACTGCTGGGAACCGCGAGCGATCAGCGGATCGCCAAGCGGCTGCGGATGACGATCGGTCGTGTGATTTACCGGCGAAAGCACTTGGGTATTCCGCCCTGGCAAGCGTACCGTCGGCACGTCTGGACCGAGCATGATGATGCCTTGTTGGAGCGATATCCGGACGCTGAGGTCGCTACCAGACTCGATATCTCGCGTACGGATGTTCTGAGACGGAAACGGCGACTCGGCATCTCCATGATTTCCTCCCGAAAGTAGTTGAATTGGAGGTTGTCCCGCCCGCGCGTTACGCGGATTGCATGAAGCACGAGCCGGCGCATTTGGTGGTTATCGATGTTGTCCAGCTTCCCCATGGCGCTGACGCAGAATCGCACTGGGGGAGCAGCGTCCACCTACGCTTATGCGCACGGCCCCGCGCCTGCCCGGAGGCAATTATTGCTACGCCTCGACAAGATCCTCGCTGACGAGCAGCTTCATCCAGCCCAGGATCACAAGACTGCGAATAGCCGTCGCCACCGATAGACGACGCTCGTCTGTGCGCCAGGCCTTTTTCCAATTCTGAATAAACTTGAAGAGATCCTGTTCAGTAAGTTCCTGATCCGGCTTCTCGCGTTTGATCTCACGAACGGCAAAAAGAATAGTCACCATCTCCTCCGCCTGTTCGGTGCTTTTGATGCGACTGAATAGGTCGACGGCTTTGGCTATCTTACGCTCGTGACGGGCGATCGACTCGACGTAGCGAGGGCGGTCTCGATCAAACTGGTCTTCGACTCGAAGCGCGAGCATCCTGCCGAGCGTCTTCTCCTGAATCCAGTTTCGATTGGCAAATATGTGGAGCGCTTTCTTGACCTCCTCCGCGAATGGGCCGTAGCTCCCCTTGCTGAAGTTGAAGCCCGTATCGAGGCCCATCTCGCTGAGGACATAGCACAACTTCTGGAAGATCGTCCGCCCGATCGGATTCGCAAAGGGTTGCTCACCGAGTCGGCGCAGTGTCTCGACTATTACAGCCCAATCCTCTGGCATTTTCGAGAAGCTGCGACCTCGGTCATCAATGGTGAGCTGCCGCGAGGCTCCAAGAAAATCGGGCTCCAGCTCCGTGCGCACCGTACCGAAGGGCGCGTAAACCTCGATCGGAATCGGTAGCTTGTTCAGCTTCTGGTACATCACCTGACCTACGTCCGACCATAGAAGACCACCATTGCCGCAGCCGAGCGGCGGGAATGCGATGCTCGTTACCCCCCAGGCGACGTAGCGCTCAACGAAGAGGTCGAGCCCGGCTTCGATGTCGGATAGGCGCGAAGGCGACCGCCAATGATCTTTGGTAGGAAAGTTCACAATGAGTCGATCAGCGTTGAGCTGAAATACATACGGCTCGCCTACGCGCACTTCCTTGCGGGCGCACCGCTGCTCGTAGTCCTGAAACATGGCCGGATAGCGACGCTTAAACTCAAGGGCGACGCCCTTGCCCATGATGCCGACGCAGTTGACCGTATTCACTATGGCCTGCGCCTTACTGGCGAACATGTCTCCGATTAGCGCGGTCATCATAGTTTTCTGCTCAGTGAAAAAAGATGTCTGAGTTTACGGTAACTGGCAGCTTGAATCCAGCTTTCGCTAATCGGCCAGCGGATGCGTCGTCGACGACATAGGCGCCTAGCAGATGCGTCACTGGAGCTACCTTTGGGACGAGAACTTCAGCGCATTTTCTCAACTTCTGCCTCTTAGCGGTCGCCGGATCCGAGTGCGTCCAATACCGGGCAAAGATGTCGTCGTAGGAAAGCTCCGACCACTGTGACGGCGCGTAGAAGCGCACCCACGGACTCGCCGCGTTCAAGTCTGCGAGGACCACATCCTGGATCTTAAGAATCTCGGTTGAAATCTGAAGGACGCATAGCTCGCCAGCCTGTTCCTTCCGAAGGTACATCATCGGATTTCGTGCATGGAAGTAGAGGTTCGCGTAACGATGAAGCATGAGACCGCCCGGTATCTGCACCTTGTTCCTGGCATCCTGAACCTCCGCCATCGCCACAGAGGTTCCCTTCACTACGAGCTTCGCGGCGCGCTCGTGGCACAAGATGCCGTGCTTGAGGATCGAGCCAATGTTGGCGATCGGCATGATATTATGAAACTCGGTGACACGCGGATCCATGGCTAGGCGTTAAACCGAACTTCGCCGGCAATTCCGTTCAAAAGCCTCGTCATGGGGCGCAGTCTAGGGGGGTTATGGCCAAAATGAACCCATATGCTCCTTTTCCCAAATCGTAGACCTTTCGCTTCGGGCAAAGGCATATCAAACCCTGAATATCGACATCATGCTTCGGCCCTCCTTAGGGGTCTTCGATGACCGCGGACCGGGCGCTGGTATATTTCCTTCGTAATCCATCGATCCCCAAGTCATGCGACACTCGCCAATTTGCTCCAATAACGGCGCTGGGTGACCCATGAAGGTTCTGCGCAAATGTGCCGGAGCTTCTTCTCACTGTATTTCGGCTTTCCGTGTTCCAATGGTGACAGGAACAGCAGTGCCTCCTGAATATTGGGAGCCAGCAGGGTCAGGTTCAAAATCTGCGTCATCCGCGGTTGAGTCACATGGGCCAACCGGGCAAGGGCGGTCGCGTCGGGAACAGCGCCGGTGCGGATGAGGTGGTCGCAGCGGATAGCCAGGGCCATGAGTTTGGCCACACGCGGGACGCGGCCTGGCACCGTGAGCGGCGAAGGAGGCGATGGCTCGGCTCCACGGCAGATGGAACGGCGATAACCACCACGGTGGCCGGCGAGATTGGCCAGATGAAAGGTGCGCTCAACGACGACGCTCATGCGGCCCCCGCGTCAACGGCGTCCGCACGTCTCGCCAATGCGGCGATACCGTTCGCGCGAAAGACGAAAGAGACCGTGCCGGCCTGGCCATCGACGCGGATGCGCTCGATGAGGAGGTTGAGGAATTGTGCACGCTCGCTCGGACTGAGTTCCGACCACACCGGCTCGAACTGGCTCAGCGCTGCGCGAGCCTGTGCAACCGTGCCAGCTCCCAGACTCATTGCCTGTCGTGCGCATACTTGGCCTGCGATTTCCGGGATGTCGGTCACAGGCTGACGCAAGGCCTCGGCCACCACGGCATCGGCGAGTTGGGGATCACGGCAGATGGCAGCGATCTCGTCGACCACCAGACGCTCCAGTTCCAGCGCAGGGAGACTCGGCATCGGGCACGTATCTGCGCCGTGCTCGCGTGACCGGGCACAGGTATAGTAGCTGTACACCTTGGGACCGCGCCGCGACCAGCAGTAGGTCATGCCGCAATTGCACGGTCCGCAGATGAGCAGGCCTTTGAGCAGCGCATGGTGCTTGGTCTTGGTTTCCGATCCACCACTGCGGCTCTGGCTCACCAGGAGGCTCTGGACCTGATCGAAGATGGCCACATCGACGATGGCCGCGTGTTCAGCGACGATGACCTCCTTCTTATAGATGATACGTCCGGTGTAGAGGTAGTTGCCGAGCATGTGGGAGAGCGTGCTTTTATGAAACGACTTCCCACCTCGACGGTGGCCCGCGGTGGTCGTCCACCCCTTGTTGACCCAGCCCCGCCGTGTGAGTTCCTGGAGGAGCGCTGAAAGGCTGCGCTGTTCGAGATACAAGGCGAAGATGGCACGGACGCGCTCGGCCTCAGGTTTATTCACGACCAGCTTTCGCCCGCCAGGTGCGACATCATAGCCGAGCGATGGTGTTCCACCGCACCACCGGCCCATGCGTTTGGTGGCCGCGACCTTGTCGCGGATACGTTCGATCGTGTTCTCGCGCTCAAACTGGGCGAAGCAGATGAGGATGTTCAGCATCAGCCGACCCATCGGGGTGGCTGTATTGAAGTGCTGGGTCACCGATACGAACGCGATCTGCTTGGCTTCCAACTTCTGAAGAAGGCCAACGAAATCCCACAGGGAACGCGACATGCGGTCCAGCTTGTAGACCGCAATGACCTGAATTTTCCCCGCTTCCACGTCGGCCATCAGCCGCTGCAGGGCTGGACGCTCGGTGTTGCCTCCTGAGAATCCACCGTCGTCGTAGCGCTCCGGGCTGACGACCCAGCCTTCGTGCCGTTGGCTCGCGGCGAACTGCTCACACGATTGCCGCTGGGCATCCAGGCTGTTGAACTCTCGGTCCAAACCCTCCTCGGTGCTCTTGCGGCAGTAGACGGCGACGGTTTTGTGGGCTGGCTTGGCGGGGTCTTTCATGCGGCGTCTCCTTGCTTCTTCAGCCCGAAGAAGACGTGGCCGTTCCACTTGGTGCCGGTGATAGTCTTGGCCACGGCGCTGAGGCTGCGATAGACCTCGCCCTCATAGTCGAAGCCGGCAGATAGGACGGTGACCACGGCGGTCTTGCCGTGCCACACGCGGCGTAGCCGCGTGCCCGGCGCGAGTCCGGCGTCACGAATCTGCGGCAGGGCAACGGTCTTCGTTCGCGGCCGTTCGGCAACGACGTCTGTTGCTGCCTGCCGTGGGGCCGTGACCCGAATCTCTGCGTCCTTGGCCAAATCGGTCGCGCGCGCGAGGGCCCGCTCCGACAGGCCGCCCTCGTCATCGGACTGGAGGCGCCAGGCGATCCGCCGCACGAGCCAGGTCTTGTGGCGCGAGGCGGTGGGCTCGCCGAACACGGAGTGGTAGCGGTCTCTGAGTTGGGCGACAGTCATCTCGGAAAGCCGGGCGACTGCGGCGGTCGTCGCGGGTCTCACGACTTGGCTTCTTGCCGCTTCGGGGCCCGCTTCTTCAGTCCGAAGAAGACGTGGCCGTTCCAGTTGGTTCCGGTGATCGCCGTGGCCACCGCGCTGAGGCTCCGGTAGGAGGTTCCGTTCAGGTCGAATCCCGAGGCGGTGACGGTGACCACCAGATCGTTGCCCTTCCAGGTGCGCCGGAGTTCAGTGCCGGGCGGCAGGCCAGAATCACGAGCGGTCGTGGACGGGCGATCGGCAGATGACTCGGTGGAAGCCACAGGTGCTGGCGCCGCCTTGACCGCAGCGGTGGCGGTCTGAAGTCGCTTGAGCAGCCACGGGCGATTGCGTGAGGCGGTTGGTTTGCCAAAGGCGGCGAGGAAGTGGGTGTGGAGCTCTTTCACGCTGAGGTGGTTGAGATTGTTGGATGGGGAGCGTTTTTTCATGGTTCACCAGATGCTGGGGTGGATCGGCCAGCTTGCCGCGCGAGTACGCGGCGCAGGCCGAGGGCGAGCAGACGCGCGACCTCGGTCAGGGTGGTTTCCAGATCGGCGGCGGGGTCACAGGAAGCACTCGGGGTGGCTGCGGCGCAGACTGGCGAAGCGCCCGTCAGCGCAGACGACGACGTGATCGACGAGGGCGACGTCGACTGCCCGGCCGGCGGCAACAAGGCGACGCGTGACGGCGGCATCAGCGGCACTCGGCGACGGATCGCTCGTCGGATGGTTGTGCACGGCGATGGCGGTGCAGGCCGCCCGGCGCAGGGCATTGCGAAAGAAGGAACGCGGCCCGGCATCGCAACCGTCGATGTCCCCTTGCGACACCTGGACCGGCTCGCCGATCAACCGCGAGCGCGGGTCGAGGCACAGGCACCACAAACACTCGTGATCCCGCACCACGAAGGACTGCATGAGCTGTGCGACCAGCTCTGGTTGGTTGAGTGCTGTGCGCGGACGGCGCGAGCGCAAGAGGCGGCGGTGCAATTCCACCGCCGCAGCTAGGCGACGGGCCGCCGCCGGCGTGAGGCCCAGGGCCCGCTGCAGCACGAGCGGGTCGCTGGTCGTCAGCGCATCCAGGGCCTCCGATGCATACGCCTCGCTCGACTCGGCGCAGACTCCGGCCTTCGGCTTCGTCCCCAGCAGCGCGTGGACGACGTCGCGGTCGCTCAACTGCTCCAGGTTCAGATCCGTCTCCATCGCTCGCCTCCAGCGGCGCGGGGCTGTGTGGGCCGCGCTCTGCCAGCGATGTTGCAGTTCCTGAGACGGGTGAGTGAGCCCGATGAGAACCACCATCAGGCGGTGACTCTGCTTGATATCGAACGGCCTGATTCAGTGCTGATTCAGCTGGCTTTACTTGAGAGGCAGGAGGTCGGGCAGCTCCACCGAGAATATCTGCAGGCTGCCGCGAACTGGCACGGGCGGCACCGGGCGGATGTTGGTCAAGTGCCAACCGAAGGCCGGCTCGTAGGGCTTGATGCAGGCAGCCCGCCAGTCCTTCCGGCGCATGGGCCGGCAGTCGATCAATTCGACCAAGCACATCGCGCAGCCGAAGGGTTCGATGCGCGGCATCTTGCTGGCGCACAGCAGGAGTTCCCCGCGATAGGACGTGGCCCAGGTGCGCGTCTCGATGGTCTTGCGCCCATCGCGGATCAGGTTCGCCCAGGGCTGCTTGAGCGAGAGAGCGCGGTAGATCGGCATACGGTGCCATCTTGCTCAGCGGATCGGAGGTGTTCAAGCCGCACCACCTGCCGCGAGCGCGGGTCGCGTGATGCTTGGCTCCCACGTGGCGAGCGATTCGTCCTGTGGCTGGCGCCGGGCACCGCCGGAAAGGAGGTCGCCGAGTGTCTGGTCGATGAGGCGCAGGCCCATGGGGAAAAGCTCGCGGCGCCAGAGCGTCGATGGCGTGTCGTCGGGCCGAACGAAACACCAATCCTGAGCAGCGATGGGCCCGCCGTCGACACGGTCGTCGAGCCAATACACGGTGCCGCCGGCAATGCGGTCGTGGTCGCGGATCGTCCAGTGGAGGGCATCCCGACCGCGATGGAGTGGCAGTAGACTGGGGTGGTAGCTCAGCCCGCCCAAGCGCGTGGCCGCGAGCATGGCCGACGGCACGAAGCGGTGATTGTGGGCTGCGACGATGAGGTCGGTCCCCGGCTGGACCATGTCCGCCGCAGGCGACGCGGTGTGCACCTCCGGCAAAACCGTGCTGGTAGCCAGTGCGTCGCCCTGGGGCGCGCAGACGCCCGCCAGAACGAAGCCGCCGCGGCGTAGGATCAGGTCACGGACCGCGCAACCGAAGGCCCGCGAGCCGATTAGGAACACTCGCAGCGGCTCAGGGTCGTACATCGCCGTTGCCCTTCGCGCGCTCACCGATGTAGCGGAAGCCCTGCACGGCGCGAAAGTGTCCGCCGAATCCTGAGCGGATCTTGATCGCCGATCCCGAGCAGCGGGCGATAGACTCGGCGGAGCGGCCCTTGTGATTCCCGTGCAGGTTCGCGCTGACCTGAGTCCAGGCTGGTTGTCGGCGTAGCAAGGCGCAGAGCCCGGGATGGCTGGTGTGGAAGCAGGTTGTCGCCGGATAGGGCAGACGCGCGCCGTCGCCGCCACGGAGTTGGTTCTCGCAGATCCAATTCAGGAATCGGATGCCGATACCGGCGCCCTGCCATTCAGGCATGACGACCAGGCGGCAGGCGCGTGCCTCGACCGCCTTGCCCTTGTTCTTGCACCCGACTCCGAGATGTGCGACGGGCTCGCCTTCGACGGTGCCGACGTAGCAGATCGCCGCGGGCATGGGGCCAATCTTCAGATAGTGATGCGGTGCAAAGTGCGGCCAATAACGCCAATCTGTCTTGAGGATTTCCAGGTCGAAGCGGGGTCGCCGAAGCGACCTCCGCGAGAAAGACTTGGTGCCGGTGTCGAAGAC
>JACDEN010000022.1 GCA_013816415.1 Planctomycetota bacterium | reverse complement strand
CAGCCGCACTGCCTCGCGGCCGAGGCAGATCTCCTGCTGTGCCAGGGGATCGCTGCCGATCGCCGAGGCAGGAAGGCAGAAGCCGCGAAGCGCTACCGCGCGTATGTCGCCCTTCCGCGCTTCCGCCGCGGCCTGACCTACGATCCGGTGCCGGAGGTGTTCGCCGCGTGGCGTGCGAGAGTCATGGCCGGGGCCGACTGACCATCACCGAACAGGCCTGGCACGGCGTTGGCGCCGATAGGCGATCGGAGACGCGCCGATGCTGCGCTTGAATGCCGACGAGAACGCGAACGGATCATCGTAGCCGAGCATCGCCGCCACCTCGTTGACCTTGAGATCGAATCCGAGCAGCAGGCTGCGAGCGCGCTGCATGCGCAGCCAGGCGACTTGGCGCATCGGGGTGCGGCCGGTGCGCTGCCGGCAGAGCAGGCGGAGCGACTCCGCGCTCGTGCCAGCCTCTCGACAAAGACCGGTCAGCGTCCAATGCCGACCCAGGTCCCCGTCCACCAGCTGCCACAACCGCCACAGCCGATCGTCAGCGCGCCACCGCAGCACCAGCCGGTGAGCGTGCGCATGCACGAGCTGGGCGTAGCGGTCGATCATGGCCGCATCCGCCGCTGTGCTCATCTCGGCCTTGAGGCCCAGCATCGCACGCTCGAGCGGCAGCGGATCACCTTCCGCAAGCAGCGGCGCGGGAGCTTCGACGAAGGATCCTGCGAAGGTCGCCCAACAGAACCTCCAGGGCGATCCTGGCCGCGCGTGGTACGCATGCGGTACGCCCTGCGGGGCGACGTAGATCGATCCCGGACCCATGGCGACGAACCCTCCATCGATCAGGACCCGACCCCCGCCGCCGAGGCAGGCGAGCAGGACCCCATGGGTTGGGCTTGGTCGTTCGAAGCGGTAATCGGCACCGGTTTCAGTGATTCCGATCGCCGACAGGTCGCCCAGACCGACCTTCGGACAGGCCTGCGCGCTGACGATCCACTCGCGCGTGCTGCGACCGATGCGTTGGATCTGGCGGCTGATCCCGAGGTGGTCGTCGGCCATGAGTATGCTTTACCGAAGCGCCGGCCGCGGCAATCGTTGTTGGGATTTCACCGAGGTCACTTCGGGTCGGCGTCATGGTCTTCCGATGCCGGACCGTCACCATCGGCTCGATCGCCGTCAGCAACCAGGCACCCGGAGACCGCTCATGGCCGCTACCGCATCCATCGAAGGACTACCCGACCTGCACCAGCCCTACCTGCTGACCGGACGCCAGATCGCCGATTTCCGCCGCGACGGCCACGTGCTGCTGCGGGGCGTCTGTTCACCAGCCGAGATCGACGCCTTCCGTCCGCGCATCCGCGCCGCCGCGGCTCAGCATAACCGGGAATCGCGCCCGCTCACGGAGCGCGATGCCTATGGCAAGGCCTTCCTGCAGACCCTCAACCTCCGCCTCGTCAGCGCTGCGGTCCAGCGCTTCGTCACCAGCCGGCGCATCGGGAGGATCGCCGCCGAGCTGATGGGCGTCGAGGGCATCCGCCTGTTCCATGAGCAATCGCTGTTCAAGGAACCCGGCGGCGGTGGGACCCCGTGGCATCAGGACCAGTACTACTGGCCGCTGCTCGGCTGGACGACCATCGGCATGTGGATGCCGCTCGTGCCCTGCACGATCGGCATGGGCGCGATCCGTTTCGCATCGGGATCCCATCGCAGCGGCGACCTCGGCGGCGCGGACATCTCGGACGGATCCGAGGCCCGCTTCGACCGCCTAGTGCGCGAACGCGGATACCCGGTCTCGTGCGAGCCGATGGAGCCCGGCGATGCCACCTTCCACAACGGCTGGACGCTGCACGGGACCGGACCGAATCAGTCAGACGACATGCGCGAGGCGATGGTAATGTCGATGTACGCCGACGGCATGCGCGTCGCGCAGCCGACCAATCCGCAGCAGGAGGGAGACCGGATCAATTTCCTCGGCGGCCGGGCTCCCGGCGAATTCGCCGATGCAGAATTGAATGAGGTGATCTACCGGACGTGATTGGTGCCCAAGAGAGGAATTGAACCTCCGACCTTCGCATTACGAATGCGCTGCTCTACCGCTGAGCTACTCGGGCCAATGCGGTGACGGTACGAACGTCGACCGGCAAGACAAGCCGAGTGCTCGAGCGCATCTAGCAGGATGCGGAAAAACCGCATCCTGCTAGCGATCAAAAAACCCGGCGCGACCTGCGGTCGCTATTTTGCCGGGTTTTTTGATCGTCGACTTTCTACATTCATGGGGCAGACGCCCCCTGAAGCCCCAGCAGGGGCTTTTTCAGCACCCTGCTAGCCGATCCTGATCACGCGTCCAGCGAATACCGCAAGCGCTCGGTACAACCCTGTATATGGACGTCTTGCCTGCCACGGACGCGGATGAGCATGGTCATATGGGCCGTCACGAACCTTTGGATGCGGATGGATGCCGTGGCGTCCGCTGACCATTCGTCCGGGAGGCCCAGCGGCGATGCGGAGCGCGCACTCCATGAGAGCGAGCTGCGCAAGGCCGCGATCATCGAGTCGTCGCTCGACTGCATCATCCTGATGGACGACCGTGGATTGATCACCGAATTCAATCCCGCTGCAGAACGCACCTTCCAGCGCCAGCGCTCGGCGGTGATCGGCCGGCCGCTCGCCGAGATGATCATTCCCGAACGCTACCGCCAGGATCATTGGCGCGGCCTGCAGAAGTTCCTCGACACCAACGAGGGTCCGATCCTCGGCAAGCGGGTCGAGATCGAAGCCATGCGCGCTGACGGCAGCGAGTTTCCGGTCGAACTCGCCGTGGTGCCGGTGCGCATCGGCAGCCGGATGATGTTCACCGGACACCTGCGCGACATCACCGAGCGCAGGAGCGCCCAGCAGGCCCTCGCTGATGCGGCACGCCGCTTCAAGTGGCTGATGGACAACACCACCGAGGCGATCTGGCGCTTCGAGATGGACGAGCCCTGCCGCATCGATCTGCCCGAGGACGAGCAGGTCGAGCGCTTCTACCGACACGGCTGGCTGGCCGAGGCCAACGAGGCGATGGCGCGGATGTACGGCTTCGCCAACGCAGCGGAGATGGTGGGCCTGCGCCTCGGCGACATCCTGATCCGCGCGGATCCCCGCAACGAGGCCTTCCTGCGCGCCTTCATCCGCTCGAATTACCGGCTCATCGACGCCGAGTCGATCGAGACCGCGAAGGACGGCAGCATCAAGCACGTCCTCAACAGCTTCGTCGGCGAGATCGAGAACGGCCTCGGGCTGCGGGCATGGGGCACCACCCGCGACATCACCGAGCGCAAGCTCGCCGAGACCGCGCTGCGCGAGAGCGAGGAACGCCTGCGGCTGGCGGTCGCAGCCGCGGATCTCGGGACCTGGGATCTCGATCCCGCCACCGGGATCGCGACCTGCTCGCAGCGCGCGAAGGAGATGTACGGATTCCCGCCCGACGCGGCGGTCACCCGCGACGGCTTCATCGCGTGCGTGCATCCCGACGACCGCGAACGCGTGCGCAAGACCATCGAACGCGCGCTCGACCGTGCGAACGCTGGGCACTATGCGGTCGAGTACCGTGTCCAGCAGCAGGAGCGGACGCGCTGGCTGGCCTCGCGCGGCCAGGCCTTTTTCGATGAGGGCGGCAAGCCCACGCGCCTGATCGGGTCGACGCTCGACATCTCAGGGCGCAAGCAGATCCAGGAGGCGCTCGAGGAGCGCACCAGCGATCTCGAGCGCTCGAACTCCGAGCTCGAACGCTCGAACGTCGAGCTCGAGCAGTTCGCCTACATCGCCTCGCACGACCTGCAGGAGCCCCTGCGCATGGTCGTCAACTACATGAACCTGCTCAAGCGCCGGTACTCGCCGAGCCTCGACGACAAGGCCAACGAGTACATGGGCTATGCGGTCGATGGCGCGCTGCGCATGCAGGCCCTGATCAAGGGGCTGCTCGATTACTCGCGGGTCGGTGCGGCGCATGCGCCCGGGGCGGTCGACAGCGGCGCTGTCCTCGCCGACGCGCTCGCCAACCTCAGCCCCAAGATCCTCGCCTCGGGCGCTACCATCACCCAGGATCCGCTGCCCGAGGTGGTCGCTGATCGCACCATGCTCACGCTGGTGTTCCAGAACCTGATCGCCAATGGGATCAAGTTCAGGGGCGCCGACACCCCGACCGTGCATGTGTCGTGCGAACGGCGCGACCGCGACTGCGTCTTCTCGGTGCGCGACAACGGCATCGGCATCGACCCCGAGCACCACTCCAACATCTTCCAGATCTTCCGCCGCCTGCACACGCGCGAGGAGTATCCCGGAACCGGCATCGGCCTCGCCGCGGTGAAGAAGATCGTCGAGCGCCACGGCGGGAAGGTGTGGATCGAGTCGGCTCCCGGCAAAGGCAGCACCTTCCTCTTCACCATCCCAGCGCGGCGCGACCCGTCGACGCTGTTGGCGGTGGTCCAGCCGACGGCGACCGGCGGATAGAACCGCCACGGCGTTACGATCAGATAGCAGACAGGGGTGAATCGGGATGGGAAAGCCGCCGAAAGCCGCTTCTTCGAAACCGTGGCGTCGTGGCGGTTCGATCCTGCTTTCGGATCTGCTGTCCTAACGACATCGGGCTGGGCCGGGCTCGCCCACCGGTTCCGCATCGGGAGGGAAACGGCATCGATGGAGCGGCGTCAGGGGCCCCCGCCGCTGGGGCGGGGAACGATAGGATGGGGGGAGGACATGCAATCCTCGGCGACGGAGGACGGCGCAGCGGGCTCGGTGCGGCGTTGTGCCGCGGGGCCGAGCGGTCAACGTGCCCGCCTCCGGAGGCCACCATGCGCGACGTCCCGTTCCGACATCAGCTCGAGGTCACCGACGATCAGTTCCTCGACCACCTGCGGCTGCCGGGTGCTCTCGGCAAGGCGCTGCGGGCGGCGCGCACGCGCGGTGACAGCGCGCAGGCGGTCGGCATCGTCGCCAACCACTTCCGCACCCGCGCTGCGCCGAAATGGTTCTACTACATGCACGGCGCCGCCTGGCACGAAACCGACGCGCCCGGCTCGGTGATCGACAAGGCCGATCTGCTGATGCGCCACTCCTACAAGAATTCGTGGCCTCCGCACCAGGTGCTCGACATCGCCACCGGGACCGCCGATCCGGACTGGGACAAGGCCCTCGGTTTCATGGGCACGGCGACCTGTCGCACCACCTTCGTCACCGAGCTCTCGACCGCGTTCGCGCTCACCGGAAAGATCGAATACGCGCGCCAGGTGCGGGATCTCCTGCGCTCGTACAACCGCACGCATCCCTTCATCCTCGAGGACAAGTTCTTCGACGACCACGACATGCATTTCGGCGGACCGATGCACAACACCCTCGGGGTGTGCTATCGGCTGTTCCGCTGGATCGATCTCCTTCATTCGGGCGTGATGCATGTCAGCGAGGTGTACGACGACGCCGAGGTCTTCTGGTTCGTCAAGCAGATCTGGTTCCAGGCCATCCAGTACTACCGCCTGACCGACGGTGAGCTCCGCCGCGACAACCACCACCTGGTCGACCATGGCCACGCGCCGTTCGTGCTCGGAGCGATGTTCCCGGAATTCTCCGTCGGCCCGGCGATGGAAAAGGCAGGCGCCGCGGTGATCCGCTACCACTTCGGGCACAACCTGATGGAGGACGGTGGCTACGCCGAGCACAGCGCCGAATACCAGTACCACATCATGTTCCACTTCCTGCACCCGCTGGGAGTGGCGCAGGCGAACGGCATCAGACTCTTCACCGCGGCGCAGATCGCGAAGCTGCGGAAATGGGTCGAATTCAACGCGCGGCTGTGCAAGCCCAACGGCGTGCTGCCGGCGATCGGCGATTCGTCGGGTCGCCCGCTCGCGCATCTCTTCGGCACGCTCGCGACGCCGGTGCTGACGCCCGAGCTGGCGGCGATGGCGCGCGGCCTCGGCTTCGAGACCGCGAAGCCGCTGGTCGGCGTTCCCGCCGAGATCGCCAAGCGCATGAAGGCCTGGAAGTCGGGCAGCGCGTCGCGCGTCGGCCTGTCGCCCTGGTACGAGCGTGGATCGGCCGGATCGGCTCAGCGCAGCGATGGCAGGAATCTTCCGAAGCCGGCGACCAAGCGCTTCCCCAACGCTGGGTATACGTTCTTCCGCGATTCGTGGGACGCCAAGGGCGATTACCTGGCGGTCTCGCATTTCGCCAAAGGCCTGATCGGCGGCCACGCGCATCTCGACATGTTGTCGTGCATCCTGCACACCCAGGGCGAGACGCTGCTCGGCGATCCGGCATCGTGGCTGTACTTCGATAAGCGCTTCGCCGGGCACACCGGCCAACTCGCGCAGCTCGGTGTGGATTTCACCAAGAACCACCGCGGCTATTCCTACAGCATGCAGGCGCACAGCTGCCTGGTGGTCAACGACGACACGCTCAAGCCGCTGTCGGCGCTCAGCCACAACACCTATTGGGGCGGACAACCGCCGGTGGTGCCGACCGGATTGTTCCAGGCCGGTGGGCCGATCGAGGTGCTCGAAGCCTGGCACGACGCCTACGCGCCGCGGCGCCACCGCCGCTTCGTGGTGCATCTGGTCGGCCTCGGCTTCGCGAACATCGACATCATCACCAGGAAGGGATTCAACCTGGCGCCGCACGAATACGCGCAGCTCTGGCACTTCGATGGCGACGTCGCGATCGGCCCCGAGGAGCCCGCCCACGGCCAGGTCATCCGCGGGTGGAAGAACGAAGCGTCGTGCGTGCTGGTTCCGGGGCGCGAGTCCGAGACGCAGTGGAAGACCTGGCGCGATCCGTTCCTCGACGACGTCTATGGCGTGAGCCAGCGCAACGAGCAGCCGTGGGTGGCGCAGCTGACCCGTCGCCTGCGCGGTGACGCGGTGTTCTCGAGCTTCATCCTCACACGCGGAGGGCTCGGCCTCACCGTTCCGCCGGTGGCCCAGTACCTGGGCACGGAGGCCGCCGGCTGGTACGGCTGGCAGCCAGAAGGCATCAGCGCGCATCGCCTCGATCTCGGCCCCCACGGCAGCGTGCTGGTCGCGAGCTGTCCGTTCGGCAAGCCGCTCGCGCACGCCGACCTCAGCACCGACGCCGAACTCGCGGTGGTCCTGCTCGACGCGAAGAACCGCGTCCGCAGCTGGGCCATGGTGCGCGGTTCGAAGCAGGTGGTCGGCGGCAAGCAACTGGTGCGCGGCGCCCGGAGCGAGTGGCGCAGCGGGTGATCCACGGGGCGGCGCGTGTCCCTCACCGCGCGACCGCGTGGGGTCTAATCGTCCGAATAGATCCTCCGCTGTAGAAGGTTGCGGGTAAGGTCCTTGATCGATCCGTTGCGATGCACGCGACGGAGGAAGGACCTGGCCATGCTACGCGTACATTCGTTCCTCGCTGCCGCCGCCCTGCTCATCGCCTCGGGCGCGGTCGTCTCCGGAGCCGATTGGTTCGCGTCGCCATCGGCGCCAGCCGGCGGCAGCGGTCGCTCGCCGGACGCCGCCTTCCGCACCGTTCAGCAGGCGGTCTCTGCAGCCGTGCCTGGCGACACCGTCTACCTGCGCGGCGGCACCTACCGCGAGGAGGTGACCGTGACCAAGGCCGCGAGCGCGGCGGCCCCCATCGTCATCACCGCCTATCCGGGCGAGCAGCCGGTCATCAAAGGGTCGCTGATCGCGAGCGGCTGGACCCCGCACCAGGGAGCGATCTGGAAGCGAAGCGGGTGGACCTACAAATCGCAGCAGGTGTTCGTCGACGGCGCGTCCTTGCAGCAGATCGGCATGCCGGCCGCATACGGCAATGGCGTCGGCTCCGACGGCGTGACCATGATCACCGCCATCGGCAGCAATGTCGCGAGCATGTTCGCCGGCAGCTTCTTCTACGACGCCGCGACCTCCACCCTCTATGCCTGGCTCCGCGACGGCGGCGATCCGAATGGCCACGTGATGGAGGCCAGCGCCTTCAGGCGGCTCCTGTTCATGGGGTCGTCGACCTTCGTCACCGTCGCCAACGTGACCTTCCGCCACAGTTCCACCGCGGCCTACATGATCGGCGGCGCGGCGGTCGAGCTCGGCACCGACTGCACGATGCGCGATTGCGATGTGCAGTGGTGCGATTTCGCTGGCGTCTCGCTCGGCTATCAGCAGAGCCGCGCCGCCATCCTGCGCAGCGTGGTCAGCAACAACGGCTGCGTCGGCATCTCGACCGGCGCGTGCTCCAACTTCTCGGTGTCGCAGACGACCATGTCGAACAACAACTACCGCGGGTTCAACACCCAGTGGCATGCCGGCGGCATGAAGATCACCAGCAAGGGCTGGGGGATCGTCGACGCCTGCACCGTCAGCGGCAACCGCGGCTGCGGGCTGTGGTTCGACTACGCCAATTCGGGCAACGCGATCATCCTGAGCCGGAACTGGATCAGCGGGAACTCCGACCGCGCGGCGGGCATCATGCTCGAGGTGACGAAGAACGTCTCGGTGCATGACAACGTCATCGTCGCCAACGACAACCGCGGCATCTATGTCGCCTCGAGCGACAACATCGACGTGCTCGCCAACACCATCACCGGGACCCGCGGCTATCACGCGGTCGACATCTCGGGCATGCCCCGCGCCGGCGCTTCGCTGACCAACGTGCGCGTCATCGGCAACGTGATCTCCGGCAACGCCTGCACCCGCGACCTGTTCGTCCTCAAGGAGAATGGCACCGACATCGTCAACCTGCGCTGCGACAACAACCTGTTCGACCGCGCCGGCGGCCCGATCCTGCGCTGGAGCGCCGACGGCCGCGGCAACTGGGTGGGCACCACCTGCACCTCGCTCTCGGCATGGCAGACAGCGACGCCCTTCGACCGCGCATCGGTCGAAGGCGATCCGCTGTTCATCGACGCGGTGTCGGGCGACTTCCGCCTGCGCCTGGGGAGTCCGGCGATCGACCGCAACCAGTCCCTGCCGTTCCCCGTCGATTTCGCCGGCGTCGCCCGCACCATCGGATCGGCGCCGGACATCGGGGCGTACGAATGCGCGTATCCCACGCTCACCTGTCCGGCCACCGCAGCGGGCACGGTCGGCTCGTGGTTCTCGTACCAGATCACCGCGACCAACGCCCCGACGCGCTTCACCGCCAGCGGTCTGCCGGCCGGACTCGCGCTGGACGCTGCCGGGGTGATCTCGGGCTACCCGACTGCCGGCGGCGATACCCAGGTCGCGATCAGCGCTGGGAATTCCAGCGGAGTGGCGACGGGCTCGCTGCTGATCGCGGTCAACGCGCTGCCGACGGTCGCCATCACCGGGCCCGGCGACGGGACGGCGGTGACCACTCCGGCGGATGTCGTCCTGTCGGCAAACGCGCAGGACGATCGCGGCGTGGCCGCAGTCGAATTCTACGAGGGGGCGACCCGCCTCGGCGTCTGCACGTCGGCGCCATACGCCTACACCTGGACGTCGCCGCCGGTGGGGGCGCACGTCATCACCGCGCGCGTGGTCGACAGCGATGGCGTCGCCGCGCTGTCGGCGCCGGTCACCGTGACGGTGCGGGCGATCGTCCTGTTCGCCGCGCGCGTCAACTTCCAGCCGGCGGCGTCGCCGACGGTGGCCGGATGGATGGTCGACAGCGGTCTGGTCTACGGCGATCGCGGAGGCGTGACGTATGGCTGGAACCTGTCGACGCCCGATGCGCGCGACCGCAACAAGATCGCCGACCAGCTGCGCGACACCTGCATCCTGATGCAGGGGGCCACCAACCGCACCGCCTCCTGGGAGCTCGCGGTCCCCAACGGGTTGTATCAGGTCCACGTGGTGTGCGGCGATCCCTCCTACTTCGACGGGCTGTTCAAGCTCGATGTCGAAGGGGTGCGCGCGGTCGACGGGCGCGCGACCTCGGCGGTGCCGTTCTGGGAAGGCACGGTCACCGTGCGGGTGGGCGACGGCCGGCTCACGCTGACCAACGCCGACGGCTCGTACAACACCAAGATCTGCTGCGTCGAGATCCAGCAGGTGCCGGCGGCCGGCGGCTGAGCTCTCTCGAGCGCTCGGCAGTGGCGCCGGGCCGCGGCTATTTCCGCGCGCGCGGCCCTTCCTTCTCGCCGGTGGTGACGATGACCTCGAAGTCATCGCCGGCGAGGACCATCAGCTCGCGCATCGCACCGGTGTCGATGCGCTTGTCGTCGGTGGCGCACAGCGCCCAGTCGGTGCCGTTGTCGGCGACGATCATGCCGTACTTCTGCAGCGCGACGGCGATCGCCTTCGCCTGCTTGGTGAACTTCGACACATCCACCGTCGGCTTCAGCCGCAGGCGCTGACCCATCGCCGGCGAGAACGGATCCTTGGACAATCCAGCGTGGTGCGTCGCGGGATAGATGTGCTCGGGCCGCGTCTTCGCCACCGTCATGCGCAGCGCGTGGTCGATCAGTCCGCGGTCGAGCTCGTCGAAGCGGATGTAACCGGGCATCATCGCGAGTCCGGCGGCATCGGCCGAGGTCCAGTTGTCGGGTCGCAGCTTGTTCGAATCGAGATTGTACACCGCCGCGCACACCGCGGTCCACCCGGCGTCGGTGAGGCGGGTGTTGTAGAACTCGTAGAGCATGCGGCTGACGGGATCGATGATGACCGCGTGCCGGTCGCCCTCGCCGACCCGCTGGACCTGTTCGAGGGTCGGCGCGTTCTTCGTCCAGAACTCGGGCCAGCCTTCGACCGGCAGGTCCACCGGGATGGGATAGGGCCCTGGATCCGATTCGCCCTTGTACTCGATGCGGACATCGATCTTCGGCTGCTTCGGCGGGATGATGATGTAATTCGCGCCGTATTCGACCGTGCAGTGCAGCTTGGCGCCGATCGCAGCGATGATCTTCGGCGAATCAGTGTGCACCGGACGCTTCGCAATGTCCTCGTTCCAGGCATTGTCTGGTGGGAACAGTTCCATCGACGCGAGCACCGCATCGGCTTCCGGGGTATTGAACAGCAGGGTGCGGTTGAACGCGGGCAGCGGCGGCAGCAGGCGCCCTTCGTGGTTGACCTTGCCCTTGGCGGCCTGCTTCTTCGCCAACTCCGCTTCGCTGGGTTCCTTCTTGGGTTCCGGCGGCGGTTTCGCTTCCGGCGCCTTCATCTCGAGGTCGAGCAGCCCGAGCCATTGCGTGAAGCTGTCCTCGACGCCCGCGGCCTGCGTTTTCGCGCGCTCGACGAGATGGGACGCAGCGCTCTGGTCGCCGTCGCTCAGCAGCAGGACCGCGGCCAGGATGTAACCGTCGGCGTCCGGAGCGTCCTCGGAGCCGGACGCGGCCTTGATCAGGTTCGCCAGGTCGCGGGTCTTGATCGATCTGAGCGGAACGTCGAGGCTCGAATCGCCCGAGCTCGCCTGCAGCGATTCCTTCGCCTTGTCGTAGCCGGTGAACGTCATCGTCATGCCGGAACTCCACGGCACATCGGCGACCGGGCGTTTGCCGAGGCGGCGCTCGACGAAGCGCAGGCAGGCCGCATGGAACTTGTCGGCGCCGTCCTTCGCTTCAGCGCCGACCGCGACCGTGGCCGCCGTCGACCACGACAGCATCGGCAGCGCTACCGAACTGGCGAGCGAGCACAGCGCGGATGCCAGCCACGTGCCGATCGGGCCGAGCGGTGGCGTCATGCGTCCGTTCGCAGGAATGGGCATAGCCGATTCGTACCGCGACCGCATCCGCGAGCCAGCTGCGAGCCAGCGGATGAGAGCGCCATGTCACTCTCGGTGAAGGGCTCCGGCGCAGCCAGGTACCTGAATCATGCTCGACGGCGCGATATCCGTGCGCAGTAGAGTCCACACGCGAGCAGCAGGCCGAGCCCCGACCCGATGCCGCACCGCGTGCCACCATGCCGACCGCCAGGATCGTCGCTCGGCGACCCAACAGTGGTTCCGCCCGTGGTCCCGCTCGTCGTGCCGCTGGAAGTCGTGCTGCCGCTGGTGGAGGTCCCGCCCGTGGTCGTGCCGCCGCCGGATCCGATCGGCTTGGTCGCGATCGTCAGGCGCCAGCCGGGATTGGTCCCGCTGCCGGCGTAGGCTCCGCGGTAGGTCCACGTGCCCTTCGCGGTGCGGTTGAAGTCAACCGTCGCATCGAGGTCGCCCGCGAAGGCGGAGCCGTCGATCGCGCTGCCGACGCATTGGCCGCTCCTGGGATAGAAATCCATCGTGCCGAAGGCCAGCGATGGCGCGGCGATATAGGCGCCTGCGTCCGCGATCGCATCGACCAGATTGTCGCGATTGGTGGTGATGGCGCCGCCGATCGCCGTGCCCGCGAACACCAGATTGCCGACCACGGCGTCACCTTGCCGCGCCGCGCTGGAGAACCAGATGCCGCGGCCCGCGGAATAGACCGTGTTGTTGTAGACGTGCGCGAGCTTGAGCGGCAGATTGTGGTCGACCAGTGAGATCGCCGTGCCGACGACGTCGATGAACAGGTTGTCGTGGATGGTCATGCGCCCGCTGCCTTGGAACAGCGACTCGCGCGGATTGTGGCAGAAGACGTTGCCGTAGATCTGGTAGAGGTCATCCGCTCCGGCGCCGCTGTCGGGGAAGCCGTCGACCAGCAGATTGGGCCGATCACCGTCGGGACTCGGCCGATCGGCCTTGATGAAGACGTTGTCGCGGATGATGGTGGTGCTGATGCCGGTCGGCATGCCGGCGACCGTCGGCCGCGTATTCTGGTGTTTGATCTGCATGCAGTAGCCGATCGAGTCCTGCACCAGGTTGCCTTCGAAGAGGCCGCCGATGAACGGACAGCTGCCGTCGGAGTTGCCGAAATAGACGCCGGTGCCGACGTTGATGATGCGGTTGCGACGGACGATCCAGCCCCAGGTCGGGCACTTGGTCGAGATGCCGTCGGTCTGCTGACCGCCGTCGTAGTCCGTGATCAGGCAGTTCTCGACGCGGATGTCATGCGTGAGGTTGCCGGTGCCGCCGTTGGCGCTGACGCCGAACGGACCGTCCATGTGCTGGCCGTCGAGCGTCAGGTTCTCGATCGCGAGATAGCTGCAGTTGCGGATCTCGACCGTGTTTGATGAGATGTGGGCGGGAAACACCGCGCTGCCATTCAGCGGCCCGCGGATGGTGATCCACGCGCCCGGCGAACCGTTGAGGTTGTTCAGGTTGAGGTCCTGGGTGTAGGTTCCCGAGGCCAGGGTCACGGTGTCGCCGGGATTCAGCGCCGCGATGACCGTGGTGTAGTTCGAGGGATCGGCGGTCGCTCCCGCCGCCATCGGTGCGGCGGACAGGACGATCAGCAGGGCGAACACGGCGGTACGGGGCATGGGGACTCCTGGCTGCCAGGGATCTGCCGACCGTCTCGAATCATTACCGGAATTCCCGGTCAGGGTTTCGGCGTCGGTCCCGGGCGCCAGGCGCCGGCGCCCGAGGTGCCATAGGCGCCGCGTCGTTCGGAGTTGCGCTCCTGCGAACCGTCGAAATCCCGCGCCGCTTCCACATCGTGGGCGAAAGGCGCGAGGTCGACGGCGGTCCCGAGGCAGGCTCCGGGCAGCGGATGCAGGTCCATCTCACCGAGGGCCGGAGACGGATTCGCGAGTGCACTCGCCGCCCCGGTCCGAGCAGCGATGAGGTTGTCGACGGAGCGCAGGGCGCCAGCGACGCCCTCGTCGGCGAAGATGGCGTTGGCCGTCACCGTGACTCGGGCTGCGCCGCCGCGCTGGCTGCGCACGCCGAGCGGGACGGCGACGATGGTGTTGTGGTAGATGTCGGCCACGCGCAGCGGTTCCTGATGATCCATCAGCACGATGCCGGCGAAGCCGCCATCGACGATCAGGTTGTCGTGGATCGACACGCGCCCGCTGGCCTGCACCAGGGCTTCGCGCGGATTGTGGCAGATCAGGTTGCCGAACACCTCGTAGCGGTCATCCGACCCCGGGCCGATCCCGGGAAAGCCGTCGAGCAGCAGGTTCGGGCGGTCGCCGTCGGGACTCGGCCGGTCGCTCTTGATCAGGACGTTGTCGCGGATCACGGTCGAGGACGGCGCGGTCGGCATGCCGGGGATCGACGGGCGTTTCTGATTCTGGATCTGCAGGCAATATCCGAGTGGATCGATCACCAGGTTGCGCGCGATCACGCCGGCGATGAATGGCATGCCGTTGGTCGCGAAGTACATGCCCGTGCCGCAGCGTTCGATGCGGTTGCCGCGGATCGTCCAGTTCCAGGACGGGCAGTGGTTGGAGATCGCCGTCATCTGCTGGTTGCCGTCGTAGTCGGTGATGAAGCAGTCCTCGATCCGCAGGTGATGGACGGGCCGGTCGCCACGGGAGCAGATCCCGAACGGTCCGTCGCGATGGCCGCCGTCGAGCGTCAGGCCGATCAGGGCGAGGTAGCTGGCATCGCTGATCTCGATGGTGTTGGTGCCGTTGGCCGCGACGAAGGTCGCCGCGCCACCAGAAGCC
>JACDEN010000320.1 GCA_013816415.1 Planctomycetota bacterium | reverse complement strand
GCTCAGGGCAGGCGGACAACGGCGGCGCGGCTCTCAGCCTGGCCCCCGAGCTGTCGGCCGGTGGTCAGCAAGATCTCTTCGTGTACGGGGCCAAGCGGTTGGCGCTGAAGAAGGGCGCCCGCATCACCATTCCGCTGTGGCAGAGCACCGCTGCGCTGCGCCATCTTTATACCCTGGACATTCCGGTGGTGCGCGATGCCCAGTCCGGAAGCAGCATTCGACGCGGCCAGAACGGGAATCCCGATCCCTCCGACCGCTCACCGCAACGCTTGGCCGAAAACCAGGTCTGGCACCAATTCGAACTCAGCAATGCCAGCGCGGTGCCGTGGACCACTGGCGCGGCGCTGATCATCCGCGACACGCTGCCCATTGGCCAGGATCTGCTCACCTACACCCCCGTGGGCTCCGCCAGTCTGATGCCGGTGACGGTGGCCATCGATATGTGTGGCGGCTACAGCGAAGAGGAGTTGTCGCGCCAGCCCAATGGCCTGCACTGGAACGGCTACGACTACGGCCTGATCCGCAAGAAGGCCACGATCACGGTGCGTAATCTGCGCAAGCAGCCATCGCTCACCCGCGTCAGCGTCGCCCTCGGCGGCAAGGCGGAAAAGATTTCCGATGGCGGCACCATCCAGCTCAACGATCACCGCTCGGACGACTGGAGCGAGAACAGTGGCCGCGAGGCCAATAATCACAGTGATCTGTCCTGGGAGTTCACCCTCGATGCCGGCGCGAGCAAAACGCTGATCTGCGAGTTCGGATATTATCAGCGGTAAGCAGAGAACGGAGAAGCGGTCAATCGAGCGTTCGGATACCGCGTCCTGTGAAAGCAATAACGCGCCTCACGGTGATAGAAATCCAGCGTTCTTCCGAAACGCGAGTGACAATGCCGGTGACTGCGGGCACGGACGGTCAGAAATCGCGAGGGGCGTCCGGAGCCGGTTCGTTCTGCGGATCCGGAGTGGCCACCATCCGCCCGGGAGCAGGGGCGGATGAGCTGGGCTCCGACCGCGACGCGTTCATCGGGGGTGTGCGCACCGGCGAAGTCGACTCCGCCTTTTTCGAAAGGATGACCTGGGAGAAGGTGTAGGGATCCGCCGCGACTTTCGCACGGCATTCCTCGCTGCAGGTGCCGATCCACATCGAGCCACGGCGCAGCTTGGCGAAGATGGGCTTCACCGAAGCGCTCACCTTTTTGTCATCGATCGGGCAAAGCGTATTCAACGGATCTTCCACCGCTGGTGCCTGGGCGGCTGGGGCCTGGACGGTGCCGGGCGCCGCAGTGATCCTGGCCGCATCCTGAGGGGTCATGCAGGGAGGGTTCTCCATGGCAGCCAGGGCCACGGGAGAGGCGATGATCACGGCCAGCAGAACGGTTCGCATGAGAGTTCCTTCCCTATTGGACGGCGAGGCCGGTTGCGGGTTCCCTGGTTCGCGATACGCGCGGAGAGTCTACCGCCTCAATGTGCGCCGGAGACCGAGAACCAGCTGTGACCCGTCAGCGCTTCATCGCCAGGTGGTCGAGGACCGTCGTGCGCACGCTCTCCATCTCGGCGTCGGTCCACTTCTCACGGTCCTTGCAGTAGCCGTCGAGGCCGATGCGCGCGAATACCGGATCGTCAGGCTTGACCGCCTTGAGCGCGAGCAGCAGCCGCGCGTCGAGCAGCCCCTGGCGCGCGGACAGCCATTGCGGTGTCGCCAGCACGCCGAGGGTCTTGTGGATGGCGAAGCAGGCCTGCGACGGTTCGCGTCCGTCGAGGTTGTAGAAGGCGAAGCCCATGACGTAGGTGCCGATCCAATCGGAGCGGCCTTCGCAGCCGAGCGACAGCTGGCGCCACAGGTGGATGCCAAAGCCATACCGGTCGGGACCCTGGTTGTAGCTCCAGGGATGCGAGCCGAGCGCTGTGATCTTGGCGAAGGTCTCGCGGTCGTGGAGATTGCACGCGGGCGCGAAGGTACCGGTGACGAGCTGTACCCAGGCCGGGTCGGCCCAGTCGGCGCTGGTGAAGCCGACGGCATGGAGGCCGGCCGCCTTCGCGCCGGCCATGCGCTCGAGCGCCGCGGTGCGCTCGGCCGGGGTGGTCGGCTCGTCGTAGGCGGTCATGTACAAGGTCGGCAGGTGGTGGGCCTTCTCGAATGCGTCGATGGTGCGGGCGACCTTCGCGCGGTCGGCGGGCAGCGACCCGACGCCGGAGACGAAGCCGCCGTAGCCGAGCGCGCCCTGCTCCATGCCGAGCGAGCGCGCGAGGTCGAGGTACTTCAACGCGCGGTCGCCGGTGATCGTGCCCCCGTCGGCAGAGACCTCGAGGCCGAGCCCCGGACCGCCGGTCACCATGGTCAGGCCGGCGGACGCCTGTTCGCGCAGCAGGCTCTCCTGCAGGCGCCACCACGTCGCCTCGTCGGTATATTCCGGGCCGAAGGGCACGGCGTTGTTGAACAGCGCGAGCGGGATCGGGATCGTCGCCAGCTTCGCGGCGACCACGCGGATCGTCACCGGGATCCTTGCGCTCTCGCCGGCGGCGGTGACGGAGATCTCGGAGGTGTACTCTCCCGGCTTGGCGTCGCCGGGGATGGTGAATTCGACCAGCACCGGTCGGCTGATCTGCGGACCGACGGTGAAGGTCGGCTCGGGCCGGTAGTTGTTGATCTCGATCCACACCGCGCCGGTCCCGTAGGGCCGCTGGGACAGGTAGCGTCCGTTGGACACCCGCGGCGCGGACAGCGCGGAGGGACCCTTGGGGGCGGCCGCGGCGGCGGTGGCCGTCGCGTTCTTCGCCGCGTACACCCCGAGCTGCACCGCGGCAGTCTGGCCGGGGACGGCGGCGATGGTGATGCGCGGCGCATCCTTGGAGGCGGCCGGCCAGTCGTGCGGATACATCTGCTCGCCGACCGCCATCGGCGCGCAGGTGAGCTTCTTCGCGGCGGCGCGGCCGTCGGCTCGCCGGCCGCGGTCCTGAGGCGTGAAGGTGGTCGCGATGGTGCGCCGCTGCAGCGCCTCGTGCTCGGCGAGGAAGGCACGGCCGGCATCGGTGTCCGGCGCGAGGATCAGTCCGGCGACGCGGATCGGGAAGCCGAGCTCCTGCTCGGTCGCGACCTTGAAGAGGTTGGCGCCGGCGGCGGCGTCGAAGGTGAAGCGGCTGACCGCATGCGCTGGCCACACCAGCTTGTCGATGATCTCCTCGGCCTCGGTGAGGTCGGTGTCCTGGAACTGGAACTGCATGCCGTCGCGCGAGAAGTCGTGATGATGCACCACCGCGCCGTTGGCGGTCATGGCGAGCTTGGTGTACGAGGTGTCCTCGCCCGGCCCCCAGAAGCCGCCGCGCTCGAAGGCGACCAGCCCGAGGTACTTCCCTGCCGCCGGGAGATCGACGCGGAAGCCGTCGCTCCAATGCAGGCCGTCGCCGAGCATCGGCGTCGGGTACGACATGTCGTTGTGCAGCGAGGAGGCGCCGTTGGTCAGGCCGTAACCGCGCGACGCGTCGTAGGCGGTGCCGTCGTCGACGCCGAGGAACTGCCCCATCACCTGCGAGCCCTTGCGACCGAAGTCGAAGGCGAAGCCGCCCGCGGTCGCGAGCTTCTTCACCTTCACCAGTTCGATGCGGTCGACAGAGAGCGGCGACTTGCCGCGGTTCTCGATCGCGAAGCGCGAGATGTGCGTGAGGTCGATCGGCGTCTTCACGTCGCCGCGGAACTTGTTGTTCAATTCGCTGCGCCACAGCCCGCCGCTGAAGTCGATGTCGACCGCCTGTTCGCCGGGCAGCACGCCGAAGGCGTTGATGTGGCGGTTCCAGTAGCCCTTGGCGAGCGGATCGAGGATCTCGAGCCCGACCTCGACGGTCTGCGGCGAGGGATTCTTGAAATGGAAGCGCAGCAGCGAGTGCGCGCTCCAGTCGGTGGTCGACATCTGCTCGAAGACGGTGGTGAGGCCGGGGTCGATCTTGAGCGATTGCTTGCCATCGGAGGCCCACTCGGTGGTGAGGGCGACGGCGCCCGGGCCGTCCTCCGGGAATTTCGGGTACGGCACGCTCTGCTCGAAGTCGATGAGCGACGTCGCGTGCTCGGCGTCCTCGGCGAACGCGCTGACGGCGAGGAGCACGGTCAGGAACGAGAGCAGCGATCCGGGGATGCGCATGGGAGTCTCCGATCGCAGTACAGGCCCGAGGATCGGATGTGACAGCCTGGCCCCGTGCAGCGCAAGGCGAGTTGTGAGACACCGGGCGAATCGACGCGATACCTGGGAAGATTTCATCACGCCGCGGGGGCTCCTTCCGCGACCCCGGCCGTCCAGGAGACGGATCCGGGCGGGCCTCCAGTCCTCGCGCCGGCTCTCGGCGTGGGGTATCCTTCTGATCGAGGACCTGCACGTGACCCCTACCGCATCTCAGCGCAGCGGACTCGGCCGCACGATCGCGGCCGATGACCTGCCCGGCGGTCCCGGCGCGGATGCCCGCCCAGCC
>JACDEN010000319.1 GCA_013816415.1 Planctomycetota bacterium | reverse complement strand
TGCGCAACCTGATCCTCTACAACGCCGAGGATCCGGTGCGCGCGCAGCAGGAATTCGACACGCACCTGGGACTCAAGAAACGCTGAACGGAGCCCGATCGGGCTCCGTTCAATCGATACCCGGTGGGCGCAGACGTGCTGCGCTCAGGAGCGTTACTTGTACTTCGACCGATTGATGTCCTTCGCGATCTTCTTGCCACCCTCCCACACCAGCTTCTGCGACTTGATGTCGGTGAGCTCGAGATCGACGGCGTAGAACTTCTGCTTCTCGCTGCCGTCCTGGTCGTGCTGGACCTCGATCGCGCCCTGCAGCAGGAAATCGGCTCCGGTCTCCTGGAAGCTCTCCTTGCGCGTGTCGGCGGAGGCCTGGACGTCCTGGTCCTTGCGCTCCTCGCGGCTCTGCTGGTTCTCGCCCGAGGACGCCACCACCTCGACCTTGCCGGTCTTGCGCAACGCCTTGCGGATGTCGTTGGTGAAGATGTTGGTCGAGATGTCCTCGTTGGAGCGGTTCTTGACCGAGCCGACCTTGATCACCGGATCGCGGTTGAACTTCTCGCGGAACTTGTCGACCCACGGATCGGCCGTGATGTCGGCGATGATTCCCGCGGCGACCTGCTGGCTGTCCGTCGCGTTCCAGTTGCCTGACAGGTCGCGCTGGGCGTTGGTATCAGTGCGGTTGACGGTGGTGCCGCCGCAGCCGCCGAGGACGAGTGGGGAGCCGACGGCGAGGGCGGCGATCAGGAGGGCGCGAACGGGGGGCATGGGTGTTCCTTGCATGGGTCGTGGCTCGGGACGTCAGAGAGAGTCAGAAAGGCTCAGAGAGAAAAGGTCGTCGGTCGGATGGCCGTCCCGCCCTCAGTCGTGCGGTTCGGGCACGCGCTCGGGAAAAGTCCGGGCGGGCACCACCACGAGCTGACCGGCGGGGATGGTCACCTGTCCCAGGGGGACGGTACCGTACCTGGTGTCGAGCGAGAGGGAATAGGTGCCGACCGGCACATCGACCAGGGCGGCCTCGATATGGTCGGGTAGCGTCGTCCACGCGCGGGTGTCGGCCTGCTCGCTGAAGGTGGCGGCGGCGCTGCCGAGGAGGTTCACCGCCAGCCCCACGAGGTTGCCCTGGGCGCCGCCGCCGGACGCCTTCTTGGCCTGGATCGCGCCCTGCGCGACCGCGATCTGCTTGCCGACCGCGCGGGTGATGGTCTTCGCGAGCAGGCGCGGCTGCTCGTCCTTGAGCGTCGCGCGCGCATAGGCGTCGAGGTCGCTGACCACCTCCAGTTCGGCGTCGGCGGGCACCATCGCATCGGTCGGCGTGATGCTGGTGATCACCACGCGCGCAGGGCTCGAATGGGTGTGCTCGTGCTCGTGCACCGGCATCTCCAGGCCCATCACCGCCATGCCGCCGGGCGTCATGTGGCGCATGATCTCGTCGGGAAGCGGCACCACCCATGCGCCGACCACATCCGACCCAGGCCCCTTGGCCCAGAACCCGAGCGCGCCGATGCGAAAGGTCGAGCTGGTCGCGCCCTGGCGCCGATCCGAGTCGTTCAGCGGCGGCGCGAAGGTGCCGAATCCGATCGAGAGCACCTGCGGCCGCACCACATAGCCGACGTGGTCGAGCACCAGCAGCATGCCGTGTCCCGGCGCGAGCGCCGCATGCCGATCGGCGGACAGGTGGTAACGCTCGGCCTGGTGCTCGAAATCCTGCGGATCGTAGCTGAGCGCATGGCGCAGGAACAGACGCTCGACCAGCTGCGGCCGCCGCGTGACCTCGTAATGGAAGTGCTCGTCGTGCGCGAGCGCCGTCGCTTCAGCCTCGTACGCTTCGAGCGAACGCTTGAACATCACCTGCGCGAACTGCTGATCGGTGTCGCGCCGTTCGCCCGGCGGCAGCGCCCAGCATACCGCGCCGGCGAGGAAGCGCGCGAACGGGTCGTCGTGGTATCGGTGCGACGCAGCGGCGTCCTCGGTCTCCTTGAGCTGCTCGAGCGTCATGCGTCGGGCGCGCACCATCGCGTGCTCGTAATGGCTGTTCGCCGAATCGGCGGACGGCGGCGCCGCTGACGCTGACGCTCCGGTCAGGCCGAGATCCTTCTGCGCCTCCAGCAGCTGGTTCAGGATGCGGTAGTAGTCGACCTGGATGTGCTCGTAGCCGCGGCCGGCGTACGCGCGCAGCGTGTCGTTGAGCAGGAAGGTCCCGGTCTCGGCGGCGAGGCTCTCGGTGCGGCGCACATCGACCAGGTCGGCGGCCTGGTCGAGAAGGACATCGGCCTCGGCGAGATCGCCGGCGAGGTTGGCGATCAGCCCGCGCTCCATCCGCCACAGCAGCAGGTGCTTGTCCGGCAGCGATGCCGAGGACTCGGCGGACTTCCCCGGCTTCCGCGGTTCACCGGCCTGGTGGCAGTCGTAGAGATCGTTGACGCGCGCCTTGGCCGTCGGGTACTGCCCCTGCTGCACCTCGTACAGCACGCGCTGCCGTTCGCGATCGAAGCTGGTGCCGCACCCGGCGATCGCCAACAACCCCGCCACCGCGCATGCGGACGTCGCGAAGGTGCCGCGTCGGCTCATGCAGCGAGGTTCGAAGGTGCGCAGGCCGGCGCAAGACCCGATGGCCAGCGTCCCTGCGGGGAACATCGGAGGCACGCGCCGCCTGCGGGGCGCGATGCTTGACCCCCTCCTGCCGCGACCTACGTTTTCGCCTCGGTTTTCCCCACACGGACCTTGTAGCTCAGTTGGTTAGAGCGCAAGATTGTGGCTCTTGAGGTCGCGGGTTCGATCCCCGTCAAGGTCCCCAGCTTCCATGATGTACGCACCCCTGTCCGGCCAGCTCGGTCGGCTTGCGGAGCGTCAGGCGAATCGGCTGGCTTTCAGCGATCTCCGCCTTCTCCACCAGACCAGCTGGGCTAATACTGCCATACAGCGCCGGATCACTTCCGCGGGAAAGGCAGCATCAGATCGGAGCGGAAACTGCTGCGGCGCACGATCACGGGCAATCGCCAGGTCCGGCCGAGCGTCTGAACCTGTGCGTGGTCGTCGACGAATCCGGCGGAAACCGCCAGAGGATCAACGCCGACGCGGTCGATAGGCAACAGCCAACCGACACAGGCGCGGGCCACCGATCGCGCATCGAAGCGCAGCCGGGTAAGCACATGATCGGATGCGGTGGCGACGGCGAGCGGCAGGCCGAACGGGATGATGCGCAGCCGAACACCGTCGCAGGTGATCGTCGGGGATGGGCTGGCCGCGACCTCGGCCGACTCCTTGCCGTGGAAGTTCCAGCACAGGTCGCGCGGACCGCTCAACTCGATGTCGTCGATCAGCACCACCACACGTTTCGCGATCAGGTAGGCATGACGGTCGAAACGCAGGACGTCTGGTCCATAGCCACGTTCGATCCGCGACACGATGTAGTCGAGGTCGTCACTCGGCGACAGGTCTTGCAGGTGCGCGACGGGGCTGTCGGTGTGGATCTGCCCCGCTCCCGCGACGAGCAGCGTGTTGTGGGGCGGCGTCGAGTTCGAGGGGTGCGCGGGATCGAGGTTGGACATCGAGCCGTGGAAATCATGCCGGTACCCCGGATCGGCGAGCAGCGTGGTGCCGAAGCCGTCGAGGACGACGGTGTTCAGGTCGGACTGGCAGTGGGGATCATCGAACACCAGCCCCCGCGCGCGTCCCGCCTTCAGTCCCAGGAAGATCGCGTCCGGATCGGTCATGCTCGAACGGAGGATGCCAACCCCGCAACCGTGGTAGACGATGGTGGTCGGCAGATCGTCGGGCGGCGACGCGACGAGCTCGGGATCGCCGGAGATCAGCGCCAACTCGTCGCCGTGCGGAAGGCGTTCGGCCATCCACTGCAGGCGCCGGTCGCGGAATTCGGCGGCCAACACCAACGCGGCCGAGCGGGTGCGGAAGGTCACGCCGCGCGGATCGCCGCCGGCGGGCATCACGCGCTCGCGGGCCAGCGCGATCACGTCCCCTCCGGGACCATCGTACACGATGTCGTCGCCATAGGTGCCATCGCAGAAGTTGGTGACGTACTTCCCGCCGATGCTCATGCACAACGTCGGGTACATGTAGCGCTCGAGCTTCATCGCCCGCTGATGGAAAATGTCCGCCCACCCATGGCGCTTGAGCGCGAGCAGGGCGCGCAACACGTACTCGTTGGCGAAGCCCCAGTACGATCCGATCTCGATCGCGCCGCCAGCGTCATCATACCAATCGAGGAAGCGCAGCAGGTGCGCCCGCGCGATCTCGATCTCGCACGCGAGATCCCGCTCGTCCTCGCGGATCGCGAGTGCGAGGCACACCGCGCCGCTGGCCTGCACGGCGAGGTGGTTCATGGTGCGCGCGCCGGACAGGTAGACGTTTTCCGGACTGCGGCAGTTGGCCACGAACATCGCGATCATGGCGCGGCTCCGGCCCGCCAGGACGGCGCGCAGATCCTCTGGCAGGCTCCGCGCGCTCC
>JACDEN010000318.1 GCA_013816415.1 Planctomycetota bacterium | reverse complement strand
GGTGCAGGTCGGGGTGCGTGGCGGGCGGGCGGGCGGAGGTTTTGGAGTCGACCCCGGCATCAACCATCAACCATCAACCACCAACCACCAACCACCAACCAACCAACCTACTTCAAATACCCCAGCACCATCTGCCGCGCGCGATACAGCCGCTTCTCGACGTTCGCAACGCTGGTGCCGAGCGATTCCGCGATCTGGTCGTAGTTCAGGCCGGCGTCGTACTTCAGCGCGAGGATCTCGCGGTAGCCGGGCGGCAGGCGCTCGAGGGCTTTGCGCAGCGGCTCGAGCTGGGGGTTCTCGCCGTCCGCATCGCGCTGGGGCCGCTCGCTGGCCTGCTCGATGGTGACCGCCCGCGCCCGGGTCGCGCGCCGGATCCACGAGATCGATTCGTTGCGGACGATGACGCACAGCCAGGCGGGGAAGGTCGCCAATTCCCCGAGCTGGCCCAGCCGGTTGTACGCGCGCAGGAAGGATTCCTGCAGGACATCATCGACCGCCGCGTCGTCGTGCAGCACGCTGCGCGCCACTGCGCGCGCGCGCCCGAGGTGCGTCGCCACCAGCGATTCGAACGCGCTGCGGTCGCCGGCCATGGTCCGTCGCACCAGCTCGGCATCGGAGTCGGACATTCTCCTCCTGAACGTGAGGGACGGCCGTTTCAGGGCGCATCCGGACATGGATTGTCTTATCTCCCTCACTGGCCCCGCGCCACCGTGCCCCCGCCTGTGGGCGGACCGGCGGGTGGCTCGCGCCCCCGACGGTCTATAACCGTGCCCATGGCCGCCATCCGCTGCATCACCTTCGATTGGGGCGACACCCTGGCGGCGAATTTCGGTATGCCCCACGTCACCATCCAGCGGCGGGCGTTCAGCCGCCTGGGCGACGATCTGGTGGCGGCCGGCGGCAGGCTGCCCGCTGCGTGGCTCGAACAGGCCATGCGCGAACTCGGCGACGCCTGGTTCGGTACCGTGGACCCGATCCGCAACCCCGAGCACCGCGAATTCGATTTCCAAGCCCTGCTCGGTGCGTGGGTCGGCCGTGCCGGCGCCATGGACGCCGACCCTCAGTCGGTGCGGCGCGCCATCGACCGCTGCCTGACCATGCTCACCGATACCATTCCGGCATACGCCGAGAGCGTGCCCGCGCTGAGCCTGCTCAAGGCGCGCGGCCTGCGCATCGGCATCCTCTCGCACGTCGCCTGGCCGGGCGATGCCTGCCGCGCGTGGTTCTCGCGGCACGGGCTCGCCCCGTACATCGATTTCTACAGCCTCAGCTGCGAGGTCGGCTGGATCAAGCCCAGTCCGCGCCACTTCCGCCACGCCCTCGACCACGCCGGATGCGCACCCGGCGAGGTGCTGCACGTCGGCGATCATCCGCTGCGCGACATCGGCGGCGCGAAGGCCATGGGCATGCGCACCTGCCTGCGTCTCACCGAGGGCATCTACAAGGCCGAGGAGATCGATCACTGCCAGCCGGATGCCGAGATCACCCGGCTGGGCCAGCTGCTCGATGTCATCGCCATGCTCGGTGCGAAACCGTGACCGGCTCCGATCCGGACCGCGACCGCAAGAACGCCAGGCGGCAACGCTACGGCTTCCGCGACGCCGAGCCGGTCGCCGACAGCATGTCGTCGTTCCTCGACAGCCCCGAAGCGCAGCGCATGCGCCGCTTCCAGAAGGTCGCACCCGCGCTGCGCGAAGCTCTGTCACCGTCGCTGTTGACCAAGGTCACTCCGGTGCGCATGCAGAGCGGCATCCTGACGCTCGAGGTCAGCGACGGCATGGCCCTGCACGAGCTCCGCCAGCATGCGAGCCACACGCTGCTCGAGGCGCTCGCCGCCCATGGCACGGGCATCAGCCGGCTGCAGTGGCGTCTGGCCAAGTCCGTACGGTGATGGAATTTTGACCACTGATACCTAGAATTTTACAGTTAAAATTACTGAATTGTCGTAAAATATAGTTAAAATTGACTAGTTTCGTTGCAATGGGCCGGCTGATTCCCACCATCGGCCTCCTCCCCCCGGCCGGAGAAGCCCATGCCGCATATCCAGAAGTCGGCCCCCCAGAGTCCCACCATCGGGCTGTTCGCGCCGTGCGATCCGCGCATCGACGACGCCGCGCGCGAGCGCGCGCAGAACATCGTGGCGATGACCGCGAAGATCCTCAAGCGCATCCGCCTGCCGGGCGGCGAGAAGCCCAATATCGTCGTCGCCGATCGTCCGGTGCAGCGCGAGAGCGACGCCGACGCGGTGGCCCTCGACTTCAAGAAGGCCGGCGTGAGCGTGATCTGCATCGTTCCCGACACCTGGTTCTATCCGGGCAAGACGGCGATCGCGCTCACCGCGCATTTTCCCGGCGTACCGATCTGCTGCATCGCGGGCAACAATGCGCCCAAGCCGGGCGTGGTCGGAGTCGACGCGGTGGTCGGCGCCTACGCGCAGACCGGCATCATGTGCCACGCCGTCATCGGCAACATGCCCGAGGTCGGGCAGGACCCTGATTTCGACGCCAAGAGCCAGGACGAGATCGTCGATCTGGTGTGGGCGATGACCGCCGCCGCGTGGTTGAAGGGCAAGCGCGTCGTGTGCTCGGACACCGACTCGATGCAGATGGAGACCGCGCTCAACCACGTGCACGCGTCGCGTCGCTTCCTGGGCATCGAGAGCGTGCGCGAATCGATGAAGCTGTTCGCCGACATGATCCACAAGGACGGCGGCTACGATCGCGCGGAACTCAAGGAGCTGCGCCACTGGGTGACCGACGTGCAGTGGAAGGGCAAGATCTATCCCAATGTCGAGGACATCTGCGCGAAGAAGCTGCCGATCTACAGCGACGCCAAGAAGCATCCGCCGAAGGCGTTGAACGCCGAGCAGAAGGCCAAGCTCGACGAGGAATTGAAGCTGTACCTGATCCTGCGCGATTACATGACGTCCATGAATGCCATCGGCGGCGGCTGGACCAGCCAGCTGGCGTGGGGGTCGAACCTCAATGGCACGCCTATGGCCTGCGCGGACATCGCCGAGGCGCTGTTCAATTCCACCTTCGATCACCGCGGTAAGAAATCCGCCATCCCCTTCGCCACCGAGAACGATGTCCAGGGCCTGCTGACCATGGTCTGCTACTCGGCGCTTACTGGCGGCGAGCCGGTGCTGTTCGCCGACTACCGCAAGGTCTACGAGCCGTGGGAGATCGCGAAGAAGGCGAAGGAGCTGGGCGTCGCCGTCGATCCCGCGTCGGCCTACATGCAGCGCGGCACCATCGACATGGATAATTCCGGCTCGGGATCACTCGACTGGTGCACCGATTCCTACCTGTTCGAGGTCTACAAGCACTACTTCCCGGGCGGCGGATTCTCGACCGGATACATCTCGCCCGGAGGCATCGAGTGCCAGGCGGGCCGGCTCGCGTATTCGGACCTCACCGGCATGTTCACCATGATCCAGGGCGAGGCGGAGTCGGTCGAGCTGCCGACCGCGATCGCGGAATCGTTCTGCCATGCGTCGTCGTATTCGTGGCCGCACACCTGGATCACCTTCAAGCACGTGCCGGCGTCGATCACCAAGTACGGCTGCCCGGCGAACCACATGCACATGGTGCGCAACCTGCCGACGCGGCGCTGGCAGTACTTCAGCGACTACACCAACATCCTGAATTTCCGCTGGGAAGGCACCGCGGCCTTCACCGAGGGCGTCGACCGTATGGAGCCGATGATGTACCGCATCTCGGGCGGCGAGACGATCGCCAAGATGCGCTTGGGATCGCGCTAGCGTCCCAGACTCAGGGCGAGGTGATCGGCGCAGGTGCACCGGACGCTACGCGAACGCCGCGAATATATGCCGCGGTGACGGGATGCCGCGGTTGGGTGAACACTTCGGCCGCCGGCCCTTGCTCCACGATCGTTCCACCGCGGCCGTCGCTCCACACGATCGCCACGCGATCCGCGATGCGCCGCGCCTGTGCCAAGTCATGGGTGACCATGACCACGGTGTAGAAGCCCTTGAGCGACACGATGAGATCCTCCACCACCCCCGCGGCGATCGGATCGAGCGCGCTGCACGGCTCGTCGAGCAGGAGCACCTGCGGCCGAAGCGTCAGGGCGCGAGCGAGACACAAGCGCTGCTGCTGACCCCCCGAGAGGCTCGCGGCGGAAACGTTGAGCCGATCCTTCACCTCGTCCCACAAGCCGACGGCGCGCAGACAGCGTTCGATCATCGCCTCGACGAGCGAGCGCGCGCGCGTGCCGTGCTCGCGCAGCGGCAGCTCGAGATTGCGGCGGATCGACAACGGAAATGGATTCGGGCGTTGGAAGATCATTCCGACGCGCGTGCGTAAGGCGGTCAGGTCGACGCCAGGCGCGCGGACGTCAATGTCGCCGACCAGCACCTGGCCGTGCACCGCGACGCCGGGAATCAGATCGATCAACCGGTTGAGGCATTGCAGAACGGTGCTCTTGCCGCAGCCGGATGG
>JACDEN010000317.1 GCA_013816415.1 Planctomycetota bacterium | reverse complement strand
AGATGGACCACTGCCCGGCGCTGCAGCGCCTCGGCGAGCGCATGGCCGCCAACCTCACCGCCGGCTGACGCGCGTCCGCATCAGGAAGGCGAGGAGCAGCACTCCCAGGCCGCTGCCCAGACCGCATGAGCCCGAGTCGTCGGAGGACGATGCGGCAGCCACTGGCGCGCCACCGACGGTGATGGTCAGCGCCTTGCTGGCGGTGCCGCCGGTATTGGTGGCGAAGATGCCGGAAGTCCAGGTGCCGGATTTCGTCGGAGTGCCCGAGATGCGGCCGGTCGCGGTATTCACGCTCAAGCCGGGCGGAAGGCTGCCTGCGGCGAAGCCGGTCGGAGTATTCGTGGCCGTGATGTCGTACGAGAAGGCGGCGCCGAGCGCGCCGGCGGCGCTGGCGCTGCTGGTGATCGTCGGCGGCGAGAGGCCGATCGTCAGGGTGACGCTGCCAGGGCCGTTGCCCGCGGAGTTGGCGGCGCCGATCGTCACCACGAAAGTCCCTGCGGCGGTCGGAGTACCGCTGATCGCGCCGGTGGTCGTGTTGACCGTGAACCCGGGCGGGAGGCCGCTCGCACTGTACGATGTGGGGTAATTCGAAGCGGTGATCTGATACGTCATCGCCGTGCCGACCGTACCCGAGGCCGTCGTCGGACTGGTCACCGTCGGCGTCGTCGGCACGGAGACGGTCAGATCGAAAGTGCCGACATCCGCCGAGCCGTAGCCGTCGACCTGGATGTGATAGACCGTTCCAGACGTCGCCGACAAGATCAATCCGCTCGGTCCTCCGACCGCGGCACGGTCGTCGTTGAAGGCGACCTGGGTGAGCGCGCCGACCGACGACCCGGTATAGATGCCCAGGACAGTATCGATGCTGGTAGCGCTGGTTTCGAACACGAAATCCGCGGTCGAGGGCGCCGTCCAATCCCACCACACGCTGGCGCGCGCGATGCCGACACCGCGCGGCTCGCCGATCTCGGAGGTCGCGCCGATGTTGGTGCCGGTGATCAAAGCCGAGGCCAGGACCGCCGCGGAGGCCAGGTTGTCATTCGCCGGGGAGGCGTTGATGGTCAGCGACCAGCCATTGAGCGAACCGGTCGAGCCGATGGTGTCGTCCGAGATGTAGAGCCTCCATAGTCCGTTCGGATCGTAGCCCGAGAAGGTCGACATGGTGGTGCCGGTCGTGCTGAACGGGGCGGGCGACGGCAGGGTCTCCGAGGTGAAATCGACGCTCGGCCGATACGTTCCGCTGAACATCACGTTCGAGGGGATGGTGGACGAGGCGTTATCATCAAAGGTGAGGGTGACGGTGCCGGAACTCGAGGAGCCGCCGACATCCGAGAGGAATTTGATCGAGCGCCCCGCGGGCGAAACCAGGATCATGTCCAGGTCGATCGGACGAGCGTGGGAAAGACCGTTCAAGGTGATGGTCACCGACGAGGCGCTGGTGATGACCGTGGAGACGTTGATGGTGGTCGGATAGAGGGAGGCCTTGTTCGGAGCCGCCCCTGGTTCGTTGATCGTCACCAGTGAACTCGATGTGAAGGTGGCTGCCTGGGCCGCCGCGCCGACGCCGAGTGCCAGGAGGACCATGAGCGCGCGCAGCCACGCGGCTGCGCGGGAGATCGACACCGGTTTGGCAGGAGGACATGGGGGGCTGGGCGCGTGGGGCATCCCCTATGGTCGCGCTTCCTGGCCGATGTGAATGATCAGCCGGTCGGTTCTTGCCGGGGGACTGATCCAGGCCGCCTGGCGCCCCATCCCAGGAGTCCGCCCCTGCCCGAAGCCCTCTTCGCCCTCACCGGCGCCACCGGAAACATCGGCAAGGACATCACTTCCACCCTGCTCGTCGGAAGGCAGCGGGTGCGGGCGATCGGCCGCGACGCGGCTAGGCTGCGCCCGGCGTTCCCGCAGGCCGAGCCGTTCGCGGCCTCGGTGAGGGGGAGGGGTTCTGAGTTCTGGGTTCTGAGTTCTGAGTTCTCCGTTTGAACAACGAACGGTCGTCCGACTTTGACGCAGAACCCAGAACGCAGAACTCAGAACTCAGCCGTTCCCCTCACCCCTTCGCCGCCCTCGTCGCCGATTTCAGATCCAACCACGCGCAATCTTCCGCCGACAGCTTCAATTCGGCTCCGGCGATGGTGGCGGCGAGCTCCTGCTCGTTGGCCGCGCCGACCAGCGCGAAGGCGTTCAGCGGCTGGTTCATGATCCACGCCATCGACAGCTGCGGCACGGTGACGCCCTTCTCCTTGGCCAGCTGCTCGACGCGGTCGAGGCGCTGGAAGTTCACCTCGTGGCAGTACGCGTTCCGGCACGCGTCGTCGAGCTGCTGCTTGCTGGTCTCGAAATTCGCGCGCGAGACGCGGCCCGAGAGCAGACCGCGGGCCAGGCTGGAGTAGGCGAACATCGGCATGTTCGCGGAGCGGTACCACGCGCGCGCGCCCTCCTGCTGCGGACCGCTGATCGTGACGCAGCCGGGGCCCCACGGATCGTTGACCTGTTCGGCGAGGCTGAAGTTGGGGCTCGAGGCGGTGAAGGGGACCAGGTTCTTGGACTTGGCGTAATCGTTGGCCTGCTGCATGCGCTCGTGCGTCCAGTTCGAACCGCCGAAGGCGCGGATGCGCCCGGCGCGGTGGTGCTCGTTGAGCGCCTCGACGATCGGGCCGACCGGCACCGAGGTGTCGTCGCGGTGCAGCAGGTAGATGTCGACGTAGGAGGTCTGCAGCCGCGCCAGCGAATCGTGGAGGTCGGCGCTGATGTCGAACGGCGTCACCCGCTTGCGATCCTGGTTGTGGTGGCAGCCCTTGGTCAGCACCACTACCTGCTCGCGATTGTTGCGCTCCTTCATCCACTTCCCGATGGCGCGCTCGCTCTCGCCCCCGGCGTAGACGTACGCGGTGTCGAGGGTCGAGCAGCCGAGCTTCATCGCGGCGTCGAGGAGCCGGCAGCTCTGCTCGTACTCGCGGGTGGTGATGATCATGGTGCCGAGCGCGACGCGCGACACGGGCTTGGAGACGCCGACGACGGATCCGTACTTCATGATGATCAGCCTTTCTTGCCAGAGGCGGTGAGTGAGGAGGAGGAGGATGCGGTGGAGGCGGTTTCGCCGGGATAGCACAGGCCGATGCGCGCGCGCACCGCATCCATGGTGCGCATGATCGCCAGCGTCTCATCGAGGGTCATCGCCGGGCTCTCGAGCAGTCCCGCGCGCAGGCAGCGGCCGACTTCAACGGCCTGGTAATTGTAGCCGTTGCCGGCGAAGGGCATCTCGACGGTCTCGGTGGCCGAGCCGCGCGTCAGCGTGGCCTTGGTCGCGTGCCAGAATCCCGGGATCAGGATCGAGCCCTCGGTGCCGATGATGCGGCACTCGTGCGGCGTGTTGGCGCGGATCGCGCACGACAGCAGCGCCAGCCCGCCGCCCTCGTATCCGAGGACCATCGCGGTCTGCTCGTCGACGCCGGTCGAGCCGAGGTGGGCCTGCGCGTCGATGCGCGTGGGCTTGGGCCCGAAGGCGAGCGACGCCATCGCCACCGTGTAGACGCCGACGTCGAGCAGCGCGCCGCCGCCGAGCGCCGGAGCGAAGAGCCGGGACTTCGGATCAACGCCGGCGCGGAAGCCGAAGTCAGCCTGCACCAGCCGCGGCTCGCCGAGGGCTCCTTCCGAGAGCCACTGCTTCACGCGCACGATCGCCGGCTGGAAGCGCGTCCACATCGCCTCCATCAGGAAGCGCTTCTTGGCGCGCGCGGTGGCGACCACGTCCTCGGCGTCCGCGGCGTTGATGGTGAACGGTTTTTCGCACAGCACCGCCTTGCCCGACTGCAGGCAGAGCTTGGCGTTGTCGCGGTGCATCGGGTGCGGGCTCGAGACGTAGACGACATCGATCCCGGGATCGGCGGCGAGCGCCTCGTAGGTGGCGTGGCGGCGTGCCACCTTGAATTCGTCGCCGAAGGCATCGGCGGACGCCTGCGAGCGCGAGCCCACGGCGGCCAGCACGGCGTCGGGAACGGCGGCGAGGCCGCGCGCGAACTGGTGCGCGATGTTGCCGGTGCCGAGGATGCCCCAGCGGATGGGAGTGGTCATGGTCGAGGTTCCTTCGGTCTGGGCGATCGTGCTATCCGCAGCGCCATGGCGTGGGCTGGCGGATGGCGTGGTGGCAGGTGGTTTTCGATGGGGAAACTACAGCGAATGGGGCGCAGCCTTACAAGATGCACTCCTGCTGGAAACCAGTATGATCGTGCTGTGAAGCGCCAGCTCGTCTCATTCAACACCGAGCTGATGGCCGGGCGCACGGTCATCCGCGACCCCGCCGACGGGGTGGTGTGGCGCGAGCACGGCATGGACGGCTGGATCCTCAACTACACCGTCGACGGACGCGGGCGGATCAACCGCGGCGAGCGCGGCTTCATCAGCCGGCCCGGACAGCTGCTGCTGTTCAAGCCCGGCGTGGCCCACGACTACGGAGCCGACCGCGAGGCCGGACG
>JACDEN010000316.1 GCA_013816415.1 Planctomycetota bacterium | reverse complement strand
GCCCGGCACCGGCAAGACCTCGGTGGGGCAGTCGATCGCGCGCAATCTCGGCCGGAAGTTCTTCCGGTTCTCGCTCGGCGGCATGCGCGACGAGGCCGAGATCAAGGGCCACCGCCGCACCTACATCGGCGCGCTGCCGGGCAAACTCGTGCAGGCGCTGCGCCGCTGCGGAACCATGAACCCGGTGATCATGCTCGACGAGATCGACAAGCTCTCGCACGGCGTCCAGGGCGATCCCGCCTCGGCGCTGCTCGAGGTGCTCGACCCCGAGCAGAACCACGACTTCCTCGACCACTACCTGGATGTGCGCGTCGACCTGTCGCAGGTGCTCTTCGTCTGCACCGGCAACGACCTCACCACCATTCCCGAGCCGCTGCGCGATCGCATGGAGATCATCCGCCTCGCCGGCTACGTCGAGGTCGAGAAGCAGGCGATCGCCAAGGACCACCTGGTGCCCAAGCAGAAGAAGGCGCACGGCCTGACCTCGGCCGACATCTTCTTCACCAAGGGCGCGCTCGGCACCCTCATCCGCGATTACGCGCGCGAGGCCGGCGTGCGCCACCTCGAGCAGCTGATCGCCACCGTCTGCCGCAAGGTCGCGACCGCGAAGGCGCGCGCCGACGACGACGTCAGCGCGAACGACAGCGCTGGCGCCGCCAGCACGAACGCCAAGAAGGCCACCAGAGCGAAGCCGAAGCCGTTCACGCGACGCTCGATCGGACCGAGCGACCTCACCGAGTACCTCGGCAAGCCGCTGATGCGGGACGACGAGCTGATCAACCACCCCGAGCCCGGCGTGGTCACCGGCCTGGCGTGGACTTCGCTCGGTGGCGCGACGTTGGAGATCGAAGCGGTGTGCATCGGCGCCGACAAGGGCGGACTCACCCTCTCAGGACAGCTCGGCGACGTGATGAAGGAGAGCGCCGGCCTCGCGCGCTCCTACCTGATGAGCCGCAGCGAGGACTTCGGCATGGAGGCCGGCTGGTTCGACAAGCACCAGGTGCACCTGCACGTGCCCGCCGGCGCCACGCCGAAAGACGGCCCCAGCGCCGGCATCACCATGGCGACCGCGCTGCTGTCGCTCGCGCTGAAGAAGCCGACGCGCCGACGCCTGGGCATGACCGGCGAGCTGACGCTGACCGGCCGCGTCTATCCGATCGGCGGCGTGCGCGAGAAGCTGGTCGCGGCGAAGCGCTCCGGACTGACGCGCGTGCTGCTGCCGCGCGCGAACGAACGCGACTACGACGAACTGCCGCAGCTGGTACGCGATGGCATCGACGTCACCTTCGTCGACCACCTCGACCAGGTGCTGAGGCATTCGGGGCTGGTGGATTAGCGAATCGCGCGACGTCCGGCGGCGAAGCCATGGCACGCCGGGCGGCAACCGCCGGAGCCGACGTATCAGATCGCCCCGATTCCCGCGTTTGGCTACTTGTAACTACTCAGGTATGGGGCCCCATCGGTACGCGATGGGGCGGGCGCCGAGTGGCGGTGTGCGGATACAATGGGCGAACCCCATCCGCACACGGTTTCGGCGGCTTGCCGACGAAACCGAGCCACGACAAAGCCCGTGGGGGCAGGCCTGAAAGGCCGCGGGGGCGGAGCCCCTGAGCAGTTTCAGCTACTTCTCGTCCGGCGCGTCTTCGATCTTGTCGGTGTGGTAGCGGATGAAGACCACGTGGTCCATCTCGCTGCCCGGTTCGTTCTCGTCGTTGACGTAGTCGCGCTCGATCGAGCGCAGCTCGACCTGGTCGACCTGGTCGTGCGGGATCTGGCGCAGCGTGCGGTTGGCGAGCGTCTCGAGCTGCTCGAAGCTGTTCGCGGCCTCCTCGAGCAGGGAGATGATGCGGATCTGCACGTGGGTGGCCATGACGGCGTTGTAGGCCGGCGTGCGGGAGCGGCAAACGCTGAATGCTGCCGGCATCGAGGTTACCAATTGCTCGGCGGAGCGCGCCGATCATCTTCTTCCTCCCCCGGTGCGACCGCGAAGAAGAGTCCATGATCACCGTCTCGAATCTCAGCATGGCGTACGGGAAGAAGATCCTGTTCGAGAACGTCGGTCTGCGTCTGGTCTCAGGCAACTGCTATGGGCTGATCGGCGCGAACGGCACCGGCAAGTCGACGTTCCTCAAGATCCTCACCAAGGACGAGGAGCAGTCGACCGGAGTGGTGACGCTCGATCCCGGCAAGCGCATGGGCTGGCTGCGCCAGGACATCACCAACCACGAGGAGACGCGCGTCCTCGACGTGGCGCTCAAGGGCCACCCCGATGTGTGGGGCATCCAGTCCGAGATCGAGCGCCTGACCGCGAAGAGCGACTTCACCGACGCCGACGGCCAGCGCCTGGGCGAACTGCAGGAGAAATTCCAGGAGATCGACGGCTACAGCCAGGAGACCGCGGCGGCCGAGGTGCTGACTGACCTCGGCGTCAAGCCGGACCAGCACCAGAAGCTGATGAAGGACATCGACAGCGCGCTCAAGGTGCGCGTGCTGCTCGCGCAGGCGATCTTCTCGAAGCCAGACCTGCTGCTGCTCGACGAACCGACCAACAACCTCGACATCCCGGCGATCGTCTGGCTCGAGAACTTCCTCGCCGACTACGACGGCTGCATCGTGGTGGTCAGCCACGACCGCCACTTCCTCAACCGCGTCTGCAACTACACCCTCGACGTCGACTACAAGACCGTCCGCGCCTTCAACGGCCCCTACGACGTCTACATGGCGCAGGAGCAGCTCGCGCGCGCGCAGCGCAGCAAAGAGGCCGGCCGCATCGAGCGCCAGGTGGCGAAGCTGAAGCTGTTCGTCGAGCGCTTCAAATCCAACGCCGCGCGCTCGAAGCAGGCGACCAGCCGCGTCAAGCAGATCGACGCGCTGTCGGGGCAGAAGGTGGTGCCCTCGTCACGCGTCGCGCCACGGCTGTTCTTCAAGGTGCCGAAGCCGAGCGGCCAGGACATCATCACCGCCGAGAAGCTCACCTTCGCGCATCCCGGCGGCCAGCCGCTGGTCAAGAGCCTGACCACCCGCATCGATCGCGGCGACCGCGTCGGCATCGTCGGACGCAACGGCATCGGCAAGACCACGCTGGTGCGGCTGCTGCTCGGCGAATTGCAGCCCACCGCCGGCAAGGTCACGTGGGGCCAGACCACGACGCGCGCCTACTTCCCGCAGGAGGGCTCGTCGCTCTTCGGGAACAAGGAGCTGTCGATCATGGATTGGATCAAGCAGTACACCGACAACCAGGACATCAACAACATGCGCTCGATGCTCGGGCGCATGCTGTTCTCGGGCGACGACGTGAAGAAGCAGGTCGGCGTGCTGTCCGGAGGCGAAAAGGTGCGCTGCCTGCTGTCGATGGTGATGCTGCAGGAAGCCAACGTGCTGGTGCTCGACGAGCCGACCTCGCACCTCGACATGGAATCGATCGAGGCCCTGCAGGAGGCGCTCGAGGAGTTCACCGGCACCTTGATCTTCGTCAGCCACGACCGCGAGTTCATCGATGCGGTCGGCTCGCGCGTGATCGTGATGGAGGAGTCCGGGCTGACCGACTGGAAGGGCAACTACCTCGAGTTCCGGAAATCGCGCGAATTGGAGTAGCGTCGCGCGCGCTCTCGCCGAATCGACCGGGACTGAACCGGAAAGCCGAGCGTCAGCGCGCGGGTTCCCCGCCGTCGACCTCTGACCAGTCGCGCTCCGGATCGAAGGACAGGTCGGTGGTGACGAGCAGGCGGTCGACCGCGGTGTGCGCTTCGCGGCCGCGCAGCACCAGCGTGTGTTCGCCGGCATCGAGAGGAACGATCAGAGGCCGCGTAGGCGTGATCGCGTTTGGCCGCATCTGATCGACGATGCGCTCGCAGACGGGCGACCACTGCCACCGGCTCGACCATCTGGACTCGGCGACATCGAAGATGCTCTCGGGGCCGCCGTCGATCGCCGCGTAGAAGGAATCGTTGGTGCTGTCAGGCGCGCGCACCAGCGCCCACAAGCGGCAGGGGCCGCCGCGCGGCCGCGAGAAGGTCCAGCGCAGCTCGCCCGTCTCCGCCGTCGGAGTCTCGACGAAGGCGCCGCCGGAAGCCGTCACGTCGCGGACCACCGTCATCGGCGCGTCGAGATGCACGCCTTCCGCCTCGCTGATGAGCGGACGATGCACGACGGGCGGGCCTCCGGCCGCGGCGACGCCGTACTCGCCGGCCGCCACCGGCACCGCCGAGTCGGACGAACGCAGCGACACCGCCCCCTCGCTGACCGCGACGCAGGTCCGCTGCGCACCCGCCGAAACCGTGAACCGCGTGCCGACCACCGCGATCTCGCCGTGATCGGTGGCGATGAGCATCGGCGCGGTTGTGTCCCGATGCGTGGCCTGGACCGAGATCCGTCCGCCGGAGAGCGCAATGCGGTCGTCGGCGATGGACAGCGTGGTCGCGGGCGCGGCGGCGATCGTCGAGCCGTCGGCGAGGCGCAGACGCACCACCGCGCCGCCGCTGCGGATG
>JACDEN010000315.1:940-4503 GCA_013816415.1 Planctomycetota bacterium | reverse complement strand
CGCCGGAGAGCGGCATGATTGCTACGGTTCTGGGTTCTGGGTTCTCCGTTCTCCGTCCTGGGTTGACGCAGGTTGTCCAGACTCAGAACTCAGAACTGAGAACTCGGAACCATCCGTTCGACCCTCGACACGCGGCAGCAGGAATCACCCCGCCTCGAAGCGCTCGATCAGGCTGCCGACGTTGTCATCGGCCATGCGGCGGCGGGCCTCGGCGACATCGAAGAAATGCGCCTCGTCGAACAGGTGGGCGCAGCTGCCGCCGCGGTCGAGGCCGCGCTCGCGCGCGAGTCTGAGCTTGGTCTTCCAATCGCCGTAGTCGCTCGGCCAGCGGATGCCGGCCTGGCAGTACGAGACGTCGATGAAGTAGCGCGCGCGACCCTCGTCGCCCGGCTTCTTGCGGCGCGCGTGCCACAGCGCCGAGTGCAGGACGACCAGCGATCCCGCAATCAGCCGGTTGATGACGATCGAGCCGGGCAGGTCGTTGGTCCCGAAGGTGCCGATCGCCGACGAATCGACCACCGTGGCGTGGCTGCCCGGGCGCAGCAGCAGATCGCCGATCGTGCCGTCGAGGCCGCTGAGGTAGAAGAACGCGTGCACCATGCGGTGCGAGCGGTTCGCCTGCGGGAACTGCATGTAGTCGTGGTGCCATTGCACGCCGTTCGCGCCGGGATCGAAGCGCGAGGTGTGCAGGTGGTGGTAGGCGAAGCCGTCGCCGAGCAGCGCGCGCACGACCTCGATCAGCGGCGGGTGGCTGATCAGCAGCCCATGTTCGTGCATCAGCAGCTGCACGCGTTCGTGCTCGCGCCGCGGCGGTCCGGGCGCGTACGGATCGTCGACGCCGCCCGCGACCCAGTGGTCGACCTCCGCCATCAGCCGGGTGCGCAGATCGTCGCCCAGGAAGGAGGGGAATACCAGGAAGCCGTCGCGCTCGAAACGCTCGTGGTCTGCGGGCGACAGGGGGGACGACAGCGGCGCGCCGGATGCGGTGTCCATGGTCGGTCCGTCGGCAACGGTAGCGCACGTCCTCCGCCGTGCAGCTGCCAGTCGCCGAGCGGGCGTATCTCCGATATCGGCTATCGGCTATCGGCTATCGGCTATCGGCTATCGGCTATCCGCCATCACACCGCCACCGCCACCGCCACCGCGCACGGCGGCAGCACCGGATCCATCGGCTGCACGATGCTGCGGCGGGCCGGCGACAGGCGCGCGAGCAGGTCCGGCGACGGCCGGTAGCCATGGCGGAAGGTGCCCCAGCTGGGGCCGTAGCGGTAGACGCTGATGCGCCGCTGCCCGGGATTCACCCGCGCCGCCGAGCCGTGGATGATGGCATCGACGAACAGCAGCGCGTCGCCGGCTTTCAGGTGCACCTCGATCGCGCCCTCGACCCCGTCCATCGAGCACAATTTCCCCGTGGTCATGCTCGCCTTGTCGAAATCCGGATGCCGGAAGTTCGCCTTGTGGCTCGCCGGCACCACCATGGTCGCGCCGTCGCCGGGACCGATGTCGCGGTGCGCCACCAGCACGTTGATCTGGCCGCAGTGGAAGCGCTGGTCCTTGACCGCGAACTGCGTGCGCACCGTTCCCTGGTGGCCGCCCGAGTGCATGCCGATCGCCTCGGCCGGTCCACGGATGTTGGCGAAGCACTCGTCGATGAAGAGGGGGCCGTGGTGGTCGTCGAAGGTGCCTTCGCCGCCAAGGAAGGTGCGCACCTTGCCGATCCACGACGGATGATCGATCAGGCGCTCGAACGGCTCCCCGGCCTCGTAGATCTGCTGGAGGTTCAGCCCTTCCTTGCCGCCATAGGTGTGCGCCTGCACCCAGCCGGCCCACTCGCCGCGGCCCAGGTGTTGGAGGTCGTCCATCACCGCGTTGGTGCCTGCGAGCTCTGCTGCGCTCAGCGCGCCGCGCAGGATGACGAAGCCGTGGAGGTCGAAGAAGAACCTCTCGCGCTCGTTCGGGCGGATGGCATCTGGGAAATAGGTGTCCGTCATGGTGCGCGTCTCCAGGGAAGGTGCCACCAGTGTAGCGTCTTTTTTCGCGTTTCTTCCGATTCCTTGTTGCCACACTGGGCGAAATGTTGCAAGAAGACTCCGGGCCGACCTGGCGGCAGATCTACCTCCTACCCAACGCGGGCGACGACCTCGACCGCTGCGAGGTGGCGGTTGCCGTGCTCGGACGCTTCCGCAGCACCGGGCTCTTCGACTACCGGCAGATGCCGACCCGCGTCTCGCTGCACCTGGTGCACGCGGGCGAGGGCGAGGTCGCGATGGGCGGCCGACAGTGGCGGGCCGGTCCCGGCAGCGTGTTCTGCTTCATGCCCGGGCGCGAGGTCCGCTACCGCGTGGTCGGTGGCCACTCCTGGCGCTACACCTGGATCAACCTGGTCGGCACGCGCGCGGTCGCGTTCGCCAGCCGCCTCGGCGGCGTTTCCGGGCAGGAGGGCGTGCCGTGGAGCCGCGACGACCTGCCGATCAGCCAGGTCGCGGCGCTGCTCGACGAGATCGAGGCGGTCTTCCGCAGCGACGAGCATTCGCCCTTCTATGCCCAGGCGGCGGCCTGGCGGCTGCTCGACGGCCTGACCCCGCGCACCGCGGCGACCGACCGCTCGGCGCATCTCGCGACCGCCGTCCGACGCATCCTCGATGAGCAGTTCGTCCGACCGTTGAAGCTCGGATCGCTCGCGCGGCAGCTGGGCTTCGACCGCAGCACGGTGTTCCGCCGCTTCCAGGCCCTCTACGGCTGTCCGCCGAAGGAGTACCTCGACCGTCTGCGCCTCGACCACGCGGTCGCCCTGCTGCGCGACGGCGGGATCAGCGTGGCGGCGGTCTCCGACCGCTGCGGTTTCGCCAGCGCGCACCGCTTCGCCAAGGCGTTCCGCGCCCACTACGGGGTTTCGCCGAGCCGGTATCGGGGTGGTTCCCCGCTCGATCCGGCGGTCGGCGCAGGTCCTGGCGGCCGCCGACGGCGACGACGTAGCATCCCGTAAGTGCCGCGTTTGCACCGGTCCTGGACGAAAAATAGATCCCCCCGGGCGGGTCCCGCGCGCTAGGCTGCGCCGGTCACACGGTACGGCAGCCGACTGGTCGTCGGCTGCGGCGTGCGACAACCGTGCCGGAACGCCGGCAGCAGGGGGATCTGTGATGCCATTGGAATGGACCCAGCTCGGTCACACCTGGGAAGCGAAGGCCGCCGGCGGCGTATGGCGCATCGGCCCCGACCAGGCGCCCTCGTTCTTCCAGGTCACATTCTGGGAGGAGGTCTCGCCGAATGCGTTCAGCTGCCGCGGCGATTACCGCAAGGTCTTCTGGACCTTCGAGGTCGCGCGTTCGTACTGCGACGCGACTCCGGTCGAGCTCTAAGGTGCTGCCCGTGTCCAGTCCGGCCGTCGACAGCAACCGCATCGACCGCGACCGCCGCCATGTGCTGCAGTTCCGCCGCACCGTCGCAGCGTCCGCCGATTCAAGCCACACCGCCACCTGCCGCGGCCTGGTCTACACCATCGACGACGAGCGCGGCGGCACCTGGAACACCTTCGTCTACCGCGCCAACCACGAGGATCCGGA
>JACDEN010000315.1:0-930 GCA_013816415.1 Planctomycetota bacterium | reverse complement strand
CGATCATCCTCGGCCGGTTGGCGTCGTTCGAGGATGCGGTCGATCTGTGCAATAAGCACGCGTCGGGGCATCTGTAGGATTGTTCTCGGTCCTGGGTGCTGAATTCTGGGTCGACTACCAACAGCAGATAGGTGATTGCGGATAGCCGGATGGCCTTGCGCGATTCGTCCTGAGCATACACCGACCATCGAATCTGGAGGTGTATGTCCGAGCACTCCGCTGCTCCTGCGGCGGCTCCTTCGATGTCGCCAGCGCTCGCTCCGTGGGTGCTGCCGGTGGCGGCGGTCGCGGCGGCGTTCGCGATGCTGTCGCTCGGTCGGCTGGCGCTGCTGGTCGGTCATCCTGCGACATTCGCGGCGCTCGGTGCGGGCGAGCTCGCGCGCGCCTTCACCCGCGGGCTCGTCTTCGACGCGTCGATCATCCTCGCGAGCGTCGGCGTGCCGGCGTTCGTGCTCGCGGTGTCGGAATGGGCGGGGATGCCGCGGTGGTGGCGGTTGGCGTGGGGCTGGATCGCCTTCGGGCTGTTCGTCGCGCTGACCTCCGTCGAGGTCGCCGACGTGGTCTACTTCGGCGAGGTCCAGCATCATCTCGGCGCCGAGGTGCTGGCGGTCGGCAACGATCTCGATTTCGTGGTGGCCGCGGCGCTCAGGCAACATCTGGCCGCGGTGACGCTGTCACTGGCGGGTCTCGCGGCGTGCGCGTGGGGATGGACGCGGCTGCTCGCGCGACCGGTACGTCCGTGGCGGCGATGGCCGGCCGTCGCGGTCGCCGCGCTGGTGGCGATCGCGATCATGGTGGTGGTCATCCGCGGCGGGGTGACGCGCAAGCCGATCGCCACCATCAACGCGATGGAGGGGATCCCGGCCGCCGGCGGATACCTCATCCTCGATGGCCCGTTCGTGCTCGCCCACACCCTCACCGGCGCGCGCG
>JACDEN010000021.1 GCA_013816415.1 Planctomycetota bacterium | reverse complement strand
GTGTATGGCGACGTGAATCCCGCCTTCACGGTGACCTACACCAGCTTTGTGCTGGGGCAGAACCAGAGCGCGCTCGGTGGCACGCTCGCCTTCGGCACCTCTGCGGTCGCCGGCAGCAATGTCGGAACCTACGCCGTCACGCCGAGCGGCCTGACCAGCACCAATTATGCGATCAGCTTCGTCGCCTCGAACCTGACGGTCACCGCCGCTCCGCTGGTCATCCAGACCGTGCCGGTGAGCAAGGTGTATGGCGACGTGAATCCCGCCTTCACGGTGACCTACACCAGCTTCGTGCTGGGGCAGAACCAGAGCGCGCTCGGCGGCACGCTCGCCTTCGGCACCTCTGCGGTCACCAGCAGCAATGTCGGAACCTACGCCGTCACGCCGAGCGGCCTGACCAGCACCAATTATGCGATCAGCTTCGTCGCCTCGAACCTGACGATCACCGCAGCGCCATTGGTCATCCAGACCGTGCCGGTGAGCAAGGTGTATGGCGACGTGAATCCCGCCTTCACGGTGACCTACACCAGCTTCGTGCTGGGGCAGAACCAGAGCGCGCTCGGTGGCACGCTCGCCTTCGGCACCTCTGCGGTCGCCGGCAGCAATGTCGGAGCCTACGCCGTCACGCCGAGCGGCCTGACCAGCACCAATTATGCGATCAGCTTCGTCGCCTCGAACCTGACGGTCACCGCCGCTCCGCTGGTCGTCCAGACCGTGCCGGTGAGCAAGGTGTATGGCGACGTGAATCCCGCCTTCACGGTGACCTACACCAGCTTTGTGCTGGGGCAGAACCAGAGCGCGCTCGGTGGCACGCTCGCCTTCGGCACCTCTGCGGTCACCGGCAGCAATGTCGGAACCTACGCCGTCACGCCGAGCGGCCTGACCAGCGCGAACTATGCAATCATCTTCACCAACGGCTCGCTTGCCATCACCCCGGCTGCCCTGAGCGTCACCGCCGCCGATGGCAGCCGCGCCTATGGCGCGGGCAACCCGGCTTTCACCGGGACGCTGACTGGCGTCATCGCCGGCGACAACATCACCGCGACCTACGCCAGTTCCGCCAATGCGACGACCGCGGCTGCGACCTATGGCCCGGCGACGGCGCAGGCGATCAAGCCGACGCTGGTCGATCCGGGCAGCAAGCTCGGCAACTACACGGTGACGTCGACCAACGGCACGCTGACCATCACCGCCGCCACTGCGACGGTCGCCATCTCGAATACCGCGCAGACCTATAATGGGACCGCACGCCCGGTGACCGTCACGACCGGCCCGGTCGGGATCTCGGTCGCGACGACCTATGACGGATCGGGCATCGTTCCGATCAACGTCGGCAGCTATACCGTGACCTCGAGCATCACCGACCCAAACTATACCGGTTCCGCCACGGTGACGCTCGTCGTGTCGCCGGCAGCAGCGACCGTGACCCTGTCGAACGTGACCGCCACCTATGATGGAGCTTCACACAGTGCGACCGTGGTGACCAATCCCCCCGGCTTGGCCGTGACCACGACCTACGCCGGTTCAACCACCGCGCCGACCACTGCGGGCGGCTACGCCCTGGTGTCCACCATCACGGATCCCAATTACAGCGGTTCGGCGAGCGGGACCTTCACCATCACCAAGGCCGCATCCACGGTGTCGCTGGTGAACATGGCCCAGACCTACACCGGCACGGCGCGCATCGTGACCGCAACCACGTCTGGCGGGTCCTACACGGTGGACATCACCTACAACGGGGGCGTCAGCGCTCCGATCAATGCCGGCACCTATGCGGTCATCGGCACGATCAATGACGCCAACTACGCGGGCTCAGCCTCCGGTTCGCTGGTGGTTTCGCAGGCAGGGGCGACGGTGACGGTGGGTGGCCTGTCGCACACGTACAATGGCTCCGCGCAGTCGGCGACGGCGACGACATCGCCGACAGGACTGCCGGTATCCTTCACCTACGACGGTCTGGCCACGGTGCCGAGCCTCGCGGGCAGCTATGCGGTCATGGCGACGGTGACGGATCCGAATTACAGTGGCTCGGGCTCGGGCACGATGGTGATCGACAAGGCCAGCGCGACGGTGACCCTCGGCAGCCTCGCTCAGGGCTACACCGGTTCGCCGCGCGCCGCGACGGCCACGACGCTGCCGGGCGGCATGACGGTCGATTTCATCTATAATGGTTCGTCCACCGCGCCGACGAACGCCGGCAGCTACACGGTGATCGGTACGATCAACGACGCCAACTATGCTGGATCCGCGAGCGGTACGCTTGCGATCTCGAAGGCCGCGGCGACGGTGACGCTGTCGAACCTGACGGTGACCTATGACACCAGCGCGCATGCGGCGACGGTGGGAACGGCGCCCGGCGGGCTATCGGTGGCGACGACCTATGCTGGTTCCGCCACCGCGCCGACGGCGGCTGGCAGCTACGCGGTGGTCTCGACGGTGACCGATCCGAACTACAGCGGCACGGCCAACGGCACTCTCACCATCAACAAGGCGACCGCGACGGTGACGCTCGCGAGTCTCGCCCAGACCTACACCGGCGGTGCGCGGGTCGCGACGGCGTCGACGGCTCCCACCGGCCTGACCGTCACCTTCACCTATGACGGCTCGGCGACAGCTCCGGTCAACGCTGGGAGCTATGCGGTGGTGGGCACGGTGGTCGACGCGAACTATATCGGCAGCGATTCCGGATCGCTGGTGGTGTCGCCCGCGACGGCGACGGTGACGCTGGCCGGTCTGACCAACACCTACGATGGTGCGCAGCATGCGGCAACGGCGACGACCTCGCCCACCGGCTTGCCGGTGTCGTTCACCTACAACGGTTCGGCGACGGCTCCGAGCGCCGTCGGCAGCTACGCGGTGGTCGGCACGGTGACCGATCCCAACTACAGCGGCAGCGCCAATGGGACGCTGACGATCGCTTCGGCTTCCTCCACCGTGGCGCTCTCGAACCTGTCCGCGACCTACGACGGATCGGCCCATGGTGCGACGGTCACCTCCACGCCAGCCGGCCTGTCGGTGGACGTGACGTATAATGGTGCTGCGGCGCTGCCGGTGAATGCGGGCAGCTACACGGTGGTCGCCAATGTGACCCAACCTGGTTACAGCGGCACGGCCAGCGGCACGTTCACGATCAATCCAGCGAGCGCGACGGTGACGCTGTCGAACCTGTCGGCGACGTACGATGGCGCCGCGCATGCAGCGACGGTGGCGACTTCGCCGGGCAGCCTGGCGGTGTCGGTGACCTACGCCGGTGTCGCCACGGTGCCGAGCGCAGCGGGCACCTATGCGGTGGTCGCGACCATCACCGATCCGAACTACGTCGGGTCGGGCAGCGGTTCGCTGGTGATCGGCAAGGCCACGGGAACCGTCACGCTGGCCAACCTGGCGCAGACCTACACCGGGGCCGCGCGAAACGCGACCGCCACCACCACTCCGAGCGGAATGACCGTCACCTTCACCTACGATGGTTCGGCGATCGCGCCGGTGAACGCCGCCAGCTACACGGTGGTCGGGACGATCGCGGACACGAATTACCTCGGCTCGGCAACGGCCTCGCTGGTCGTCTCGCCGGCCTCGGCCACGGTCGCGGTGACTGGACTCACGCATACCTACGATGGCGCGACGCACGCGGCGACGATCACCACCACGCCGGGCGGACTGCCGGTGACGACGACCTACGGCGGCCTGGCTGCGGTTCCGTCCGCTGCCGGCAGCTATGCGGTGGTCTCGACGGTGACCGACGCGAACTACAGCGGTTCGGGCTCGGGGACCCTGGTGATCACCCAGGCCAGCGCGTCGGTGACGCTCGGCGGCCTGGCGCAGGTCTACACCGGCAGCCCGATCGCTGCCACGTCAGCGACCACGCCTGCCGGCCTGACCGTCGATCTGACCTATGACGGCAGCGCGACCGCGCCGACGAACGCCGGCTCGTACACGGTGGTCGGCACCATCAACGACGCGAACTACACCGGAACCCTCACCGATACCCTGGTGATCTCGCCCGCGAGCGCGACGGTGGCTCTCGGCAGCCTGGCTGCGACCTACGATACGACCGCCCACGCGGCGACCGCGACCACCACTCCTGCCGGCCTGTCGGTGGCCTTCACGTACGCCGGCTCGGGCACGGCCCCGACCAATGCCGGAACCTATGCGGTGGTCGGCACCGTGACCGATCCCAACTACACCGGTTCGGCGAGCGGTTCGCTCGTCATCGCCAAGGCCGCGGCCACGGTGAGCCTATCGGGTCTGGCCCAGACCTATGACGGCACCGCGCGCGTCGCCTCGGGGACCACCAGCCCCGCCAGTCTGACCGTGGCGTTCACCTACGATGGCTCCGCCACCGCACCGACCGCTGCCGGCACCTATGCGGTCGTCGGCTCGGTGGTCGATGCGAACTATGCCGGATCCGCCAGTGGTTCGCTGGTGGTCTCGCCCGCGGCCGCGACGGTGACGATCACCGGCCTCGCCTACACCTATGATGGTTCGCCGCATGCAGCGACGATCGCCACCAATCCGAGCGGACTGTCGGTCGCTACCACCTACGCGGGTTCGGCCACGGTTCCCTCCAATGCCGGAAGCTATGCGGTGGCGTCCACCATCACCGATCCCAACTACGTCGGCAGCGGTTCGGCCACGCTGGTGATCGCCAAGGCCACGGCGCCCGTGAGCCTCGGAGGACTCGCCCAGAGCTACACCGGAGCCGCGCGCATCGTCACCGCCTCGACGACGCCGAGCGGTCTGACCGTCGCTGTCACCTATGACGGCTCGGCCACCGCTCCGACGGCCGCCGGCACCTACGCGATAGTCGGCACCGTGAACGATGCCAACTACGTCGGCAGCGCCAGCGGTTCGCTGCTGGTGTCGGCCGCCAGCGCTTCGGTCACCCTCGGCAGCCTGGCGCAGACCTACACTGGTTCGCCGCTCAGCGCGACCGCGGTGACCTCGCCCGTCGGCCTGGGCGTCGACTTCACCTACAACGGGTCGGCCATCGCGCCGACGAATGCCGGCACCTATGCCGTGGTCGGCACCGTCAATGACGCGAACTACTCCGGTTCGGCGTCGGGTTCGCTGGTGATCTCGCCGGCGAGCGCGACGGTGACGCTCGGCGGGCTGAACGCGACCTTCGATGGTTCCGCGCACGCGGCGAGCGCGACGACCTCTCCGACTGGCCTGACGGTCGGATTCACCTACGCCGGCTCGGCTACCGCTCCGACCAATGCGGGGACCTATGCGGTCGTCGGCACGGTGACCGATCCGAACTATAGCGGATCGGCCAGTGGTTCGCTGGTGATCAGCCAGGCAGCGGCAACGGTCGCCCTCACCGGTCTCGCCGCGACCTACGACGGCAGCGCCCACGGCGCGACCGTGACCACGACCCCGACCAGTCTGTCGGTCACCACGACCTATGACGGATTGGCCGCTGCTCCGACCAACGCAGGCAGCTATGCGGTGGTGTCCAACATCACCGATCCGGACTACAGCGGCTCGGCCTCCGGCACGCTCGTGATCTCGCCGGCGTCCTCGACCATCACTCTCGGCGGCCTCAACCAGACCTACGACGGCACGCCCAAGGTCGTGACCGCGACCACCTCGCCGGTTGCCGGACTGCCGGTGACCGTGACCTATGACGGCTCGACCACCGCGCCGACCGCGCTCGGGACCTACGCCGTGGCCGCGACGGTGACCGATCCCAACTACAGCGGAACCGCGACCGGTTCATTGGTCATATCCGCTGCCAACGCCACGATCACGCTCTCCAACCTGTCGTACACGTATGACGCCAGCCCGCACGGCGCGACGGTGACGACGAGCCCGAGCGGCCTCACCTACGACATCACCTACAACACCGTGGCGACGGTGCCGACCAACGCCGGCAGCTATGCCCTCCTCGTGACGATCACCCAGTCCGGGTACAATGGATCAACCACGGGAACACTGGTCATCGATCCGCAGGCGGCGTCGGTCGCGTTGTCGAACATGACGGCGACCTACGATGGATTCAGCCATAGCGCCACCGTGGCGACCGTCCCGGGCGGGCTGCCGGTGTCGGTGACCTATGGCGGTTCCGGCACGGCCCCGACAGCGGCCGGCACCTACGCGGTGGTCGCCACCGTCTCCGATTCGAACTACAGCGGTTCGGCCAACGGATCGTTCGTCATCAGCAAGGGCACCGCGTCGGTCACCCTCGGCAGCCTCGCCCAGACGTATTCCGGTACCCCGCGCGTCGCGACGGCGACCACGGTCCCGACAGGCTTGGCGGTGGATCTCACCTATAATGGTTCAGCCTCGGCGCCGACGAACGTCGGCACCTATGCCGTCACCGGAACGGTGAACGACGCGAATTACGATGGCGCTGGCTCGGGTTCCCTGGTGGTCTCGCCCGCGTCCGTCACCGTCGCGCTGTCGAACTTGTCGCTGACCTACAATGGCTTCGCGCAGAGTGCGACCATCACCACCACGCCGTCCGGTGTGTCGGTCACCACCACCTACGGCGGTTCGGCCACGGTGCCCACCGCCGCCGGCAGCTATGCGGTGGTCTCCACGGTCAGCGATCCCAACTACACGGGATCCGGCTCGGGCACGCTCGTCATCGCGAAGGCGGGCGCCACGGTGACCCTGTCCAATCTGAGCGCCGCCTATGACGGTTCGGCCCATGCCGCGACCGCGACCACCTCCCCCAGCGGCTTGGGCGTGGCGCTGACCTATGCCGGCTCGCCCACGGCTCCGACCAATGCCGGCACGTATGCGGTGGTCGCGACCGTCACCGATCCGAACTACAGCGGTTCGGCGAGCGGCTCGCTGGTGATCTCGAACAGCAGCGCGACCGTGACGCTGTCCGGAATGGCCGCCGTCTATAATGGAGCCACCCACGGCGCCACCGTGACCACGAACCCCGGCGGCCTGTCAGTGACGACGACCTACAACGGTGGGGCGGCCCTTCCGGTCAATGCCGGCAGCTACGCCGTGGTGTCGACCATCTCGGATCCCAACTACTCCGGCTCCGCCTCCGGCACGCTCGTGATCTCGAAAGCTGTCGCGACGGTCACGCTCGGCAGCCTCGCCCAGACCTACAACGGCACGCCTCGTGTCGCCACCGCGACGACCGCTCCTGCCGGACTGACGGTCACCTTCACCTACGCCGGATCGCCGACCGCGCCGACGAACGCCGGCACCTATGCGGTGGTCGGCACGGTGAGCGATGTGAACTACAGTGGATCAGCCAGCGGCTCGCTGGTGGTGTCGAAGGCGACGGCAACGGTCACGCAGTCGAACCTCGCGCAGACCTACAACGGCGCCACCCATCCGATCACCGTGGTGACCGCACCGGCCGGCCTGACCGTCTCCACGACCTACGCCGGTTCGGGCATCGCGCCCACCAATGCAGGAAGCTATGCGGTGGTCTCCACCGTCAGCAGCGCGAACTACGTCGGCTCGGCTTCCGGCACGCTGGTGGTCGCGAAAGCGGCGCAGACCATCACCTTCCCGTCGGTCGGCGCCCATAGCTACCTCGGACCGGACTTCGCGATCAGCGCGACGTCCAGCGTCGGCCTGACCGTGACGTTCTCGGTGTTCTCGGGTCCGGCGACCATGGTCGGCGCGAGCACCGTGCACCTGACCGGAGGGGGCTCGGTCGTGCTGCGCGCGTCGCAGTCAGGGAACGCCAATTACGCCGCCGCCCTCGACGTCGATCAGACGATGGTCGCCAGCGGTGCTGCGCAGACGATCACCTTCACCCCGGTCGGCTCGAAGGCATACCTCGATCCGGACTTCGACCTGGTCGCGACCTCGACCTCGGGGCTGCCGGTCAGCTTCGCCCGGATCTCGGGTCCGGCGACCATGGTCGGCGCGAGCACCGTGCACCTGACCGGAGCCGGCCCGGTGGTGCTGCGCGCCATCCAGGCGGGCAACGCCAACTATGGGGCCGCCGCGGATGTGGATCAGACCGTGTCGGTCGGTCAGGGTGGACAGACCATCACCTTCGCGACCGTCGGGCCCAAGACCTATTCCTCGCCCGACTTCACCCTGTTCGCAAGCTCCGACGCCGGCCTGCCGATCACCTTCTCGGTGGTATCGGGGAATGCGACGATGGTCGGCCCTGACACCGTGCATCTCACGGGTGCGGGGGACGTCGTCCTGCGCGCCTACAATGGCGGCAATGCCGATTATCTGCCGGATGTGATCGATCAGACGGTGACGGTGTGGCCGGCTTCCCAGACCATCTCCTTCACCTTCGTGCCCACCCAGACCTACCTTAATCCGGACTTCGCTCTCACGGCGACGTCGACCTCGGGATTGACCGTCTCCTTCAGCGTCGCCGGACCGGGAACGCTCATGCCTGGGAACATGGTGCACACGACGGGGGCGGGAACGCTCACCCTCACCGCGTCGCAAGCCGGTGATGCGAACTACGGACCTGCTTCAGTAGTGCGGACGGTGATCGTGAACAAGGCCAGCCAGACCATCACCTTCCCAGCGATCGCCGACTACACGATCGGGGACCCGGCGATCACGCTCGCTGCGACCTCGAACCGCGGCCTGCCGATCAGCTACGCGCTGGTGAGCGGGCCGGCGACGCTCAGCGGCACGACGCTGACGGTCACCGGAACCGGCAGCATCACGGTCCAGGCGAGCCAGGCAGGCACCTCCGACATCCTCGCCGCTGCGAACGTTTCCCGCTCCTTCACGTCCTACAACCCGCCGTCGGTGGATGCTGGCACGGTGGTCGAGGACGTCGCCACCGGCGAGGTCTATCCGATCGTCGGAAGCTATAACGATCCGAGCGGGCATCCGGCGACTTTCATCTGGAGCGTGCAGAGCGGCCCTGGCGCGGTGGTGTTCGGCGACGCGACGGCGCTCTCGACCACGGCGAAGTTCATGCTGGCTGGATCGTATGTGATCAGGCTCACCGGCGACAACGGGCTGCGTGTGGTCAGCGGGACGTCGGCGGTGGTGGTCAAGGATCCGGATGTGAACACCGCCTTGGTCGGGCATTGGAAATTCGATGAGGTCGAAGGCAGCCGCGCGATGGATGCGAGCGGCAATGACCACGTCGGTACGTTGTCGAATACCGGCGCAATCCGGACCGTTGGCGGGAAGTCAGGTGGAGCGCTCAGCTTCGATGGTACCGGAACGGTGACGATTCCGCACGCAGCCGACCTCAACATGCAGCGCATCACCTTGGCGCTGTGGATGAAGACGGCGACCGACTTCATCGGGATGGCGAATCCATATCCGGAGCCGATCTACAAAGCGGACTACTTCAGTGGCAAGGGCTACGCGATGATGGTCACGCTGAGCGACACCGATCTCTTCGGTCTGCGCCTGCATCCCGGTACGAGTTACACCCAACGTCAGGAAGCGGCCTTCAATGACGCGATGCTAGCTGGCGCCTGGATCCATTACGCGGGAACCTACGACGGATCGCAGATGGTGCTCTACCGCAATGGCAAGGTGGTCTCGACCAAGAACGTCACCGTCACGATCACCGATGCCAACGCGATTCCGCTCGTCCTCGGCTATGGATTCGAAGGCCTTATGGACGACGTGCGCATCTATAACCGGGCTCTGACCCGGGTGGATGTATTCGGTCTGTCGGGCAACCAGGCGGACCGGCCGATCGCCACGGTCGATGCCGGTCCTGACCAGATGCTGACCTACGCCGGCTTCCCGATCGCGCTCTCTGGTTCAGCGGTCGACACCGGAGCGACCGGATTCACGCTGCTGCCGCGCTGGAAGCAGGTTTCAGGACCTGCCGGTGCCACCTTCGGCGGAACCGGTGCGAACAGCTTCGCGCCCACCGCCAACCTGCCGAGCGCCGGAACCTATCGCTTCCAACTCGAAGTGGACGACGGCGTCCAGGTCGCACGCGACGAGATGGTCGTCTATGCGCTGGCCGTTCCCGCGGACATCTCCACCAATCTGGTGGCTCTCTATCATGCGGATGAGGGTTCCGGCACGGCGGTCGCCGATTCATCCGGCAACGCCCTCAACGGCACGATCAGTGGAAGCGCCTTCTGGACGCCGACGGCACGCTATGGCGCTGGCCTCACGATGGATACGACCACCAACTTCATGTTCGTCCCGACGGCTCCCGCTCTGGACATGACGCAGATGACCCTGTCGATCTGGATGAAACCGCAGATGCGCATCGTCGACATGGTTCATTCCTATCCGATGTTCTTCTACCATGCGGACTTCAGCGCGAACCAGGGATGGGCGTTGATGACAACCCAGGTCGACACGAACCAGTTTGGCTTCAGGCTGCACAACGGCACGACCTACAAGGAGGTCAACGCCGACGAGACGTCGTTCGGATCCTGGATCCACTTCGTCGGGACCTATGACGGCAGCGTGATGCGGCTTTACCGCAATGGAGATCTGATCAATTCCAATCCAGTCGGCGCCATGACCGTTCCCGCTGCAGTAGTTCCTCTCTACATCGGCCAGGGCTTCCAGGGTGATCTGGACGAGATGCGGATCTACAATCGCGCTTTGAACGCGACTGAGGTCAAGGCCCTCTTCATCAAGGATCCGTACTCGGCCGGCGGTTGATCAACCGATACGTGGTCGATTTGCTGACGCACTACACTGGTCTCGTAGCAGGCGGTGGCCCGTCGGGCTGAAATTTGATTACGCTTAAGCTAGGTCCACTCCATTATTTGACTGCCTTGATGCTTAAAGGAGACAGGAGCGGACCATGTGCGGCATAGCCGGGATCTTCGAGCCAGCCAGTGCTGATGCCGATTCGTTAACTCATCGGGTCAACCTAATGAGTCAGGCCATTAATCATCGTGGGCCAGATGACGAAGGCGCGTGGACCGATAGATCGAACGGAATCGCACTTGGCCATCGCCGTCTCTCAATTGTCGATCTTTCCAGCCTTGGCCATCAGCCTATGGAGTCATTCTCTGGACAATCGATCATAACCTTCAATGGAGAGATTTATAATTTTCTTTCACTACGCACCGAACTAAAAAATTTCGGTTATCGGTTCAAGAGCGAGACTGATACGGAAGTTCTTTTATGCGCGTATGAGCATTGGGGATTGTCTGAAATGCTTCAGCGGCTGCAGGGTATGTTCGCATTCGCTTTGTGGGATCGACGCGAACGCTGCCTGCATCTCGCGCGTGATCGTTTCGGGGAGAAGCCACTCTACTACCATCATCAGAATGGAAGGTTTTTTTTCGGATCTGAATTGAAAGCCCTTCGTTCGCATCCCGGCTTCGAAGCGAAAATAAATTCGTCTGCCCTTGCGCTTTTTCTGCGGCACAGTTGTGTGCCTTCCCCATATACCATTTACGAGTCTACCTGGAAGTTACCTCCGGGGACATGGATGACTGTGGGCGCGAATGCTGAACCTGGTTTGGTCAAAACCTACTGGGCGCCAACTGAGGTTGCCGAAGCCGGGATTCGCCACCGTGAGGCTTACGGCAATCAGTCCGATGCGGATGCGATCGAAGATCTAGATCGTTTGCTCCAGGCGTCGGTAGCCGGGCAGATGATCGCCGATGTACCTGTGGGCGCCTTTCTTTCAGGAGGCATCGACTCTTCTGTTGTCGTCGCATTGATGCAAAAGGCGTCCTCCCGGCGAGTCAAAACATTCACAATTGGATTTGAGTCCGCGAGCCATGACGAATCTTCACATGCGGCGGGGGTGGCCAACCACCTAGGCACCGATCACACTTGTTTGAGAGTCACCGCCGAAAATGCACGAGAGATAGTCCCTAGGTTGCCTACAATTTATGATGAGCCATTCGCTGATTCATCTCAAATTCCGACGAGCTTGCTTTCGGATCTAACCAAACGACATGTCACAGTGAGCCTTTCAGGGGATGGGGGTGACGAATTGTTCGGGGGTTATGGGCATTATAGGGTAACCGAACGTCTCTATAGACACATGCTTGCTCTCCCATACTGGATGCGTCGCGTAGCGGCTAATGGGATTAGATCATTTTCACCGGATAATTGGGATCGAATCGCATGCCCATTTCGACCATTTTTCCCACATGGCGCACGGCAGCGACCTTTCGGACAGAGAATCCACAAGCTATCTTCAGCGATCACTTCAAAATCGGTCAGTAACCTCTATCGAAAAATCATTTCCCAATGGGACGATCCGCTAAGCGTGGTTATTGGGGCCAAAGAAATTCCTACGCGGCTTACTGATGGAACTGCAGAAGCCGTACCAAATAGTATCGAAAAAATGATGTTGATGGATCAAGTGTTTTACCTGCCCGACGACATCTTGACCAAAGTTGATCGTGCCGGAATGGCATTTAGTTTAGAAACTCGCATGCCGCTTCTTGATCACCGAATCGCCGAATTTGCATGGAGATTACCTCTTGAACAAAAGGTGCGCAATGGGAAGGGGAAATGGATCTTAAGAAAGGTTCTTGAGCGTTATGTCCCCACAACGCTGACGGAGCGGCCTAAAATGGGGTTTTCAGTGCCTCTCGGTGATTGGCTTCGCGGACCATTGAAAGAATGGGCCTCCGAATTCTTGTGCGAGGCTCGCATGCGCCGGCAGGGTTTCTTTGAGCCAGCTATCATTTCCCGTGCTTGGAGGGAGCACCTTTCAGGCACTCGAGAATGGCAGCATCAATTGTGGGCCATTTTGATGTTTCAATCTTGGTACGATAGCACGATGACAGAAACGTAAGATGCTCAGTTTCAGAAATTGCAAGCCGAATTGACCCTCCCCCCGAAGTTGCGCTTGTTTAGAAATCGATTCCACAGCTTTGCGTTGGCTGCTACGACTTTGGAAGAATTGCTGATCGGGATGAACATAGAGCCCGTCTAAATAGTAGCCACATCACACAACTTGACACTGCGTACACCAGTGACGTCGCCAATGCGATTCCACACGGACCAAATAAGCGGCCAAAAATCAAGTTCCCCATCACATTAACCGCTAAGTCTACTACGGCCACGATCGGCAGGAGACGGTTTCTTCCTAGAGCACTTAGCGCGCGCATCGCGAGGATGTCGGCGACGTAGAAAGGCACCTGCGCCGCGAAGCAGCGTAGCATGAGAGTCACAACTTCGGTATCGTTGGCCGTAAACCGGCCGTGCTCGAAGAACGCCGCGACCACCGGTCGTGCGAACAGCGCTAAGCCGAGCGCGATCGGAACCGTGAGAGCGAGCGAGCGAACGAGCACGCGGCGCGTCACCTCGTGCAGTTCGGCGAACCGCCCAGCAGCCGCGAGTTCGGATAGATTTGGCAGCAGCGCGGTGGACAGTGCAAGCACCGCGATGGAGGTGGGGAAGGCCACGATGCGCGCAGCGTAGGATAGCGCTGCCACGCTTCCGGAATCGAACGATGCGGCCATCACCTGATTAACCAGCGTCGTACCCCTCATGATCACTCCCGCGGCCAGCGCCGGCACCACCATGCGCAGGAATTCACGCGATCCCTCGTCGACTCGGAGCTGCGGAATAACTCCCAGTCCGGTTCGACGCAAGGTGATCCAGACGACGACGAGTTCTCCGGCTGCTCCGGCGACGGTTGCGTCGGCGAGCACGCACGCGTCTGCATTTGTCGCACATAAGATGGCCACCGCCACCACCGCCGGAGTCAGCGCCGGAGCGAGAGCGCCCACGGCGAAACGGTGACTCGCATTGAGGATTCCGGATACCACCAACGAGGCTCCCGCGAGCGGTACCCAGGGCACCAGGCGCCATGACAGCGACAGCGCAAGCTCTCGTTTCGCGGGGGAGAATCCGGTGGTCAACGGACCGATGAGCCAAAATTCGGCGAGCCCCAGGGCCAGGGCCATCGCGAGGAGCAGCGCCAGGGACAATCCCAGGGCGTTCGCCACCAGGGCCTGTCCCGCTCTGTCTCCCACGCGCTCGCGCACGCGGGCGTAAGCCGGTGCGAATGCGGCCTGGAACGCCCCAGCGATCACCCCGACCAGGGTCATCGGCACCACCAACGCGATCAGGAAGGCGTCGAGGTCGTCCGAGCGGCCGAACTGGCGCGCGACCACGATCTCTTTGCCGAAGCCGGCTGCGCGAGCCACTAGAGTCGTTACGCCCACAACCACCGTGGCGGAGGCGATTCGCGAAGTCCAATCCGGCCGGCGGTCGTTTATTGTGGGTGATGGGTCCAGGATTTACCCCGGCGAGAAGGTTGGATCGAAGCGCTGCGATCCGGGAGGGCTTTCCGGGGACCCCAGATGCCGTTCGGTGGGGCCATCGATGAAATCCAGGAACACTTCGCTGGGGGTCCAATCAGGGACCAGCTTCTGGGTGTGCTCGATGAACGACGCGAGGTCGCGATCGTGGCAGGCCTGCAGTAGTGAAGAGACAAGCGCGGCGACCTCCGAGCGGTCGCGTTGGGTCGCGCGCGCTACAGTGATCCCGCCCACGGTGGTGGCGCGCTCGCTGCCTTCGAGCAGCAGTTCTTCGTACAGCTTCTCACCGGGGCGCAGACCGGTGAAGACGATGTGGATATCGCGTTCGGGCGAGTGTCCGGTCATGAAGATCAGCTGACGTGCTAGGTTCACGATCTTCACCGGGCTTCCCATGTCCAAGATGAAGATCTCGCGGTCCTCGGCCAGCGCCGCCGCTTGCAGCACCAACTCGACTGCCTCGGAGACCAGCATGAAATAGCGGGTGACGTCGGGGTGGGTGACCGTGACCGGACCGCCACGCGCGATCTGATCGAGGAAGGCCGGCACCACGCTGCCGGAGGATCCCAGAACGTTGCCG
>JACDEN010000314.1 GCA_013816415.1 Planctomycetota bacterium | reverse complement strand
CCCGGGTTCGCGTCCGCGCGCAGTGCTCGTCGAAGCGGTCGAGCGCGTCGGCGCCACGGAACGACGAGCGGCGCGCCAGGTTCGCGCGATCCTCCGCGGACTTCGGCAGTTCGTGCTCCTGGCGGTCCTGCCACATCTGGAGGCGGTGCTCGACGGTGCGCAGCCACAGGTAGTGCCGTTCGAGTTCCGCCGCGTCGGGCCGCGGCACGATGCCGCGGTCGGCGAGCACGCGCAGGTTCGGCAGCGTCGCCGGGTCGCGCAGCTCGGGCATGCGCCCGCCATGCACCAGCTGGAAATACTGGACCAGGAATTCGATGTCGCGGATGCCGCCGGCGCCGGTCTTGACGTTCGCAGCCTCGGCGCGCTCCTCGATGCGCCGTCGCATCGAGCGCGCCTCCTCGAGGTCCTCCCATTGCGGATCCTGCGGGTACACCCACGGCCGCAGCTCGGCGACCAGACGCCCCCCCATCGCGAGGTCGCCAGCGATCGGGCGCGCCTTGATCAGCGCCTGACGCTCCCACGGACGGCCGACGCTGTAGTAGTAGTCGACGGTCTCGCGGTAACTCAGCACCAGTTCGCCGCGGTCGCCTTCGGGGCGCAGACGCATGTCGACGCGGAACATCCTGCCGCTGGCGCCCGGCTCTTCGAGGATCCTGATCAGCGCGGCGCCGAGACGCTGGAACCACGCATGGTGGTCGAACTCGATGTCGTCGGCAGGCTTCGCGTCGTAGAGGAAGATGAGGTCGATGTCGGAGCTGTAGTTCAGCTCGCGCGCACCCAGCTTGCCCATCGCGAGCGCGGTGAAGCGCAGTTCGAGCCGTTCGTGCCCGGCGGGCAGACGTGCACGCAGCTTGTCGAGCGCGAAACAGGTCGCCTTGTGGGCGATGACGTCGACCAGGTCCGAGAGTTCGCGCACCACCGATTCGAATCCGAGCTGGCCGGTGAGGTCGCCGAGGATGATGCGCAGCGACTGGTGGTGCTTGAACAAGCCGAGGCAGGCGATCTTCGCCTCCTCGTCGGGGGCGGCGGCGATCTCGCGGTCGAGCTGCTCGTCCATGGTGCGCCGGCCCCACACCTGCCGATGCAGCCGCTCGCCCGCGACGCTCCAGAACATCTGCGGATGCTGCACCGCGATCTCGAAGGCGTAGCGGCTCGAGCCGGCGAGGCGCAGCAGCAGCTCGATGGAGAGCGGATCCTCGGCCAGGCGCCGCAGCCGATCGGCGGAATCGCCTGCGTCGATGAACAGCCGCAGGTCCGCGAGGGCGCGACCAGGTTCCGGCAGGTCGACCGCGATGGCGTCGACGCGCGCGAGCACCTCGGCGGCCGGGCCGCCCGCGCTCAGGGCCTTGCGCCAGTCATCGGTATCAGCCACATCCTGAGCGTGGCCGCGCGCACTCTTTGCCAAGGGCCGCCTGCCCGGCCGTTGTGCCCGGCCGTTGTGCGGATGCTCTCGGGCCTGCAGACTGCCAGCGATGTTCACCGGCATCATCGAGCACGTGGGCCGCATCGCCGCCATCGCGCACGGCCTCGGCGGGACGCGGCTGCGGGTCGATCTCGGACCGCTCGCCGCCGACGCCAAGCTTGGCGACAGCATCGCCGTCTCGGGCGCCTGCCTGACCATCGCCCAGCTCGAGGGATCCACCGCGCATTTCGACGTCAGCGAGGAGACCCGCCGCAAGACCACGATCGGCGGCTGGCAGGAGGGTCGGAAGGTCAACCTCGAGCGCGCGCTGGCGTTTGGACAGCGGCTCGGCGGTCACCTGGTCGCTGGGCACGTCGATGCCGTCGGACGTCTGGCCGAGCGGCGGGTCGACAGGACGAGCGAGCGTTTCACCATCACCCTCCCCGACGGCGGGGCGGTGCGGGTGGTCGAGAAGGGCTCGCTGTCGGTCGATGGCGTCAGCCTGACCACCTGGGATTGCCGCGGCGCCCGCTGTTCGATCGCGGTGATCCCGCACACCCTGGCGAACACCACCCTGGGCGAGCTGCGCGCGGGCATGCCGGTGAACCTCGAACAGGACCTGATCGGACGCTGGGTCGAGGCCATGGTCGCTCCACCGGCCAAGCCGTAAGCCACGGCGTGCGGTACGCTTCCGGTCGGGTGCCGGCGCCGCGCTGGTCAACTCGCGGCTGAAGACTACCGTCGCGGGCTGCGAGGCCCCCATGACCCCCCGTAGCGCCGTCTCGTTCCGCACCCTCGGACTGACCACCCTGATCGCCGGATCGCTCGGCCTGCCGGGCTGCGGCGACAGCCAACGCCAGGCGACGGTGCGCCCGCAGCCTCCGATCGACGATTGGGCCTACTCCATCGATACCGGCGTGGGTGGACGTCCCGACACCACCCGCCCGATGAGCGATCCGCTGCGGCTGACCTATTACGGTCTGCCGGTGAGCAACCCGCTGGCCGAGCCCGCGCCGGTCCAGCTGTTCAACAGCGGATACGCGGTCGGCTACGACGCCGCGACCAAGACTCCGATCTGGGCGTCGTACCGTCTGTTCGCCGGCGCCGGCAGCGGGCCTGCGGCCAAGGGCGCGGTCAGCCCGATCCCGGACGAGCGCGTGGTCGCGGTGCCGCCGGTCGATGAGGCGGCCAAGGCGAATCAGCCGAAGGGCCAGGGCGACTACGGCAAGAACAGCCAGTTCCAGGCGCGCCTGCTTGTGCCGAGTGCGCCGATCGCCGGCAATTATGGCGAGGACGCCGGACACCAGACACAGCTGTCCTCGAACGTGGTGCCGGTCCGCATGAGCACGGGCGGCGACGTGTGGGACCAGATCACCGACCTCGAATCGCGCTACGCCTCGGCGTACGACGAACTGTGGGTGCTCGCGGGCCCCCTGCCGGGAACCGACCAGACGCTGCCATCGGGTGCCGCGATTTCCGAAGGCTTCTGGAAGATCCACGTCACCGTGCGCAAGGGTCGCACGCGCATCCAGGCCTTCATCGTCCCACAGCCCGCCGCTGAAAAGAACGCGCAGCAGAAGACCGACCTCGCCGACTACCTGGTGAGCGTCGCCGAGATCGAACAGAAGACCGGACTGTCGTTCTTCCCCGACTGCCACGACATCGACGGCGATACCGCCGAGCTGCGGCGCATCCAGGTGCCGGAAGGTCTGTGGGCGACGGAGCGAGAGACGACCGCTTCGCGATAGGCGGAAGAAGAGTCCGACGTCCGACGTCGACAACAATTCGAGCAGGTCGGGCTCTCTATCCCTCCATCAGTAGGCCTTCTTCGGCGTCTGGCGGCTTTCTTCGACATCGGGCGGCCCTACGGTGGCGGGCATGTCCGTGATCTGGGCGATCTGTCGACGCGATCTGGTCGCCGCCTTCACTACGCCGCTCGCCTGGCTGGTGCTGGCGTGCTGGACGATGCTCGTCGACCTCACGTTCTGGCTGACCCTCTCGCGCGTGCATGGCGGGCCGGGCAGCGACACCCCGCTGTTCGTCGAGTCGCTCTCGAGCGGCGTGTTCTACCTGATCCTGCTCGCTCCCGCGATCACCATGAACAGCTTCTCGCTCGAGCGCGTGCACGGGACCATGCAGCTGCTGATGACGGTGCCGATCCGCGAGCATCAACTGGTGGTGGGGAAATTCCTCAGCGCCTTCCTGATGCTCGCGACGCTGGTGGCGGCGACGGCGGTCCAACCGGTGATCCTCTCCTTCATCAGTTCGGTTCCCGGTCCTCAGCTCGCCTCGGGATACCTCGGACTGCTGTCGGCGTCCGCTCTGTTCGCCGCTCTCGGGGTCTGGATCAGCCTGCTGGTCGACAGCCCGGTAGCGGCGTACGTCATCACCTTCGCGGTGATCGCCGTGCTGATGCTGGTCGGGTTCGTCGGACACGAAGGCGTCCTGGGGCGCATCAGCGAGACGCTCGGATTATGGCCGCGTGCGATGCCCTTCTTTCGCGGCGAGGTGCGGTTGGGAAATATCGCCTATTTCGCCGGAGCGGCCGTCGCGTTCCTGGTCCTCGCCCACAGCGTCCTCACCGCGCGTCGTCTCCATGGGTGAGGCTTCCGCACCGCGGCAGCGTGGATGGTGGCTGCGCGCCGGCGGCGTCGGCGGACGCACCGCGCTGTGGCTGGCGGTGGTTCTGGTGGCAGTGGCGGCCGCCGACCGCTCGCGCGCGGTGTTCGACTGCAGCGCCGACCGCCGGTTCACCCTCAGCGATCGCATGGCGGCCATCCTCAGGCAGCAGGATCAGCCGGTGCAGCTGGTCGGCATGTGGAGCGCCGACGATCGCGGCCGCTTCGAGACGATCGGCATCCATCTCGGCCTGATGGCGGCGACCAATCCGCGCATCACTTGGCGGCACCTCGATCCCGAGCTCGACAAACCCGCCATCGACCAGTTCGCGGCCTCCTATCAGCCGCCGACCTGGCCCGCGGTGTACGTGACGCGCGGTGCCCGCGCCTACCGCATTCCGCTCGGAGACTGGTCGCGCCTGGTGCTGCAGCGCGAGATCGGCGGCGCGCTGGTCGCGCTCGCCGACCCGCATCCGCCGCGCGCGGTGC
>JACDEN010000020.1 GCA_013816415.1 Planctomycetota bacterium | reverse complement strand
ACGTCGGACGTCGGACGTCGGACGACGGACGGCTGTCGTCTTCATCCCGGACCACCGCTTCAGCCTCGGGTATCGGCAGTTCCGCCCGCGGCCGCGCCGGTCCCAGCGGAGTCGGGAATTCGAAGGTGAAGCTCACGCCCTGATCCGGATCGGAGCTGACTGTGACGGTGCCGTGGTGCATCTCGACCAGCCGATGGACGATCGCCAGTCCCAAACCCGTGCCGCCTTCCTTGGACGAGCGGAACGGTTCGAAGAGGTTGGCGGCGACCTTCTCTGGCAGCGGCGGACCATTGTTCGCGATCACCACCCGTACCTGCTCCTTTCCGCTGCGGGTGACGACCAGCAGACGCCGGTCGAGGGGCCGATCCGAGAGGGCTTCGATCGCGTTCTTGATCACATTGAGGAAGATCGATCGCAGGTGGTGGCGATCCGCCGGCATCAGCGCGAGATGGTCGTCGGGATGGAAGGACACGGTCACCTGCGCGCATTCGCAGGCGTCGCCTTGCTCATCGAGCAGGTCGCCGAGCAGCGCATTGACGTCGACGGCATCGGGATCGGGGCGCTCCGGCCGGGCGAAGCTGAGGAAGGAGTCGACGATCCCGCGCAGGTTGCGCCCGCTGTCGACGATGCGTTTGAGCCGCTTCTCGAGCCGTTCGCGCTCGGCCGTCGAGGAAGCGATCTGCGCGCTCTGATTGAGCAGCAGTTCCGCGTTCAGCAGGATGACTCCGAGCGGATTCTTGAGCTCATGCACCAGTCCGCCCGCGAGCTTGCCGAGATCGAGCAGCCGATCGCGGTCCTCGGGAAGCGCGAAGCCGAAGGGGTCAGCGGGCATGCGGAAGCGTCCTGAGTCCTGCGTTCTCGGTTCTGCGTCGAAGGATGAGGATCGGTGACGGCGGACCCGATCGGTTGTCGACCCAGGACGCAGAACCCAGAACTCCGGACGGTCCATTCATCTGCGCAACACCGCCCCCGCCTTGCCCGTCGCCGTCTTGTAATCCGCCTCGAGTTCGCGCAGGCGTTTGCGCACCAGGGTCAGCTGCGCGGCGGTGAGCAGTTCGACGAAGACCTTGCCATCGAGGTGATCCAGTTCGTGCTGGACCACGATGCCGAGGAAGTCGCCAGCCTCGACATCGAGATCGAGCGCCCGCTCGACTCCCCACTCGTCGCTGGCGTAGATGGTGAAGCGGTTGTGGCGTTGGACCTTGGCGTAGAGGCCGGGGAAGCTCAGGCAGCCCTCCTCGTAGCTGGTCTGGCCTTCGCAGCGTTCGATCCGCGGGTTGATCCAGACGCGTCGGTCCTTCGGTTCCGGGTCGTCCCGCTTGCGCAGATGGTCGGTGACGAAGATGCGCCTGCCGACGGCGACCTGGGGTGCCGCCAGTCCCACACCTTGGTGCCGTTGCATGACCAGGAACATCTGCTGGCAGAAGGCGCGCAGGCGGTCGTCGAAGACGGTGACCGGCGCGGCCCGCTTGCGCAGGGTCGGATGGGGGTATTGGACCAGTTCCGGGTACAACGGATATGGTGATGATGCAGTAACTGTCATAGCAGGGAGTAAGGCCCTTGAGATGCAGATCGGCATCCTAAGCTCTGGTGCCTCTTGGCAATCGCTTTCAAGTCTTTTCGACACTCTGCTGCGTTTTTCCGCGTCGCTTCTGACCGATTATGCAGATGGAAGGATCACTCCTCATGCCCGACCTCAGCAAGCATATCGCCCGTGCGAAACAGGCCCTCGAGCGCCGCAATTACGATCTGGTGATCGAAGTCTGCTCCGAGTGCGTCGATGTCGACCCCGCCAACCTCGACATCCATAAGATCAATCTCGATGCCTCACGCCGGAAGGCCAAGGAATCCGGCAAGAAGAGCATGATGCCGAGCATGGGTTTCAGCCTGAGCAAGGACCTGCACAAGCTGTTCGTCTCGGCGTTCAAGAAGATCGCCGGCAATCCCGACAACAAGGTCATCATCGACGTCGGTGATGCGGCGCTGAAACTCAGCCAGAGCGGCACCAAGCCGATGGCCGAGGTGGCGCAGTACTACTACGAGGAGATGCGCGCGTCCGGCATGTTCAACGAGAAGGTGCTCTGGAATCTCGCGTTCCTCTACTACGAGAAGTTCAAGGAGACGAAGGAGAAGTCCTGGCTCGACAAGGCGCTGAAGACCATGGCCGAACTGGAAAAGGCCATGCCGAACCATCCGGAAGCGGCGAAGCAGGTGAAGAACTGGGAGGCCATGCGCTCGATGGAGAAGCGCGACTCCGCCGGTTCGAGCGGCGACTTCCGCACGCAGCTCGCGAGCGACGACAAGGCGCGCCGCGCCGAGATCATGAACCGCATGATCCGCACCAACGAGGACGCGAAGGAGGTCCTCAAGTTCGTCGAGGAGGATCTGGTGGTGACCCCCGCGGACAAGAACCTGTGGATGAAGAAGGGGGAGATCCACCGCCGCATGAACCAGGCCGGCGAGGCCCGGGCCGCCTTCGAGAAGGCGCTGACCCTCGATCAGCACGATTTCACCATCATCATGAAGATCGGCGACCTGCGGATGGAGGAGGCGAAGGCCAAGATCCAGGCCATGGAGGCCGCCGGCCAGGACGCCATCACCGCCAAGAAGGAACTTCTGACCGTCGAGATCGAGGAGTTCCGGCGCCGGGTCGAGCGCCAGCCGACCGACATGAACCATCGCTACAACCTCGGTGTGCGCCTGCTCCAGTCAGGGAACATCGATCTCGCGGCGGGTGAGTTCCAGCGCACGGTGAACGACCCGCGGCTGCGAAAAGGCAGTCATCGATATCTCGGTTACTGCTTTACTAAGAAGAATTTACTTGACCTTGCCTCACGACAATATGATTCCTACCTCACTCTTGCCGAGGACGAGCAATCCGACGAGGCCAAGGAAGTGCGCTACGCATTGGCCCGGGTCTGCGAGGACCAGAGGAAGAAGGACGACGCGATCAAAAACTACGAGCGCCTGGTGGCGCTCGACCTCGGCTACAAGGACGCCGCCACTCGCCTGAGCCGGCTCCGCGACGAGCAACCCCCAGCCTAACTTTTCAAAGAAACACGAAGAGACCCGATGCCCCATACCCAGAGCGCCAAGAAGCGACTCCGCCAGAGCGAAGAGCGCCGCATCCGCAACAAGGATCGTCTGACCGAGGTCAAGACCATCCGCAAGCAGATCCTGCGCGCGATCAATGACGGCCAGAAGCAGGAGGCCGAGACCCTGTACCGCGAACTCACCAGCCGCCTCGACCAGGCCACCGGCGTCCACACCATCCACAAGAACAGCGCGTCGCGCACCAAGGCGCGCATCGCCAAGGCGATCGCCGCCGGGAAGCCACCGGCTTCCAAGCCGACCTCATCCAAACCTGCCGCCAAGGCAGTGAAACCTTCCGCCGTCACCAAGTAACGGCACGCGGCCAAGCCGCACGTTCGGGGCCAACGACTCCAGGCCTCCCGTACGCCCTGAAAAGCGGACGGTCCATGAACCAGAGGAGCATCCATGACCGACCAGCAGTCCGGTCCGCAGACCCGTACCTACGAAGCCACCATCCTGGTGAAGGCCGCTGCAGCGCGTGCCGACTACGACGGCGTCCTCGCCGCCGTGCGCCAGACCTACGAGACCGAAGGCGCGAGCTTCATCGAGCTCGAGAAGTGGGAAGAGCGCCAGCTGGCCTACCCGATCGCGGGAGAGACCAGCGCGCTGTATTTCAACGCGTACTTCAGCGCACCGCCCACGTCGATCGACAAGATCGAGCGCCGCGCGCAGCTCGGCGAGACCATCATCCGTCAGCTCATCGTCGCCCGCCCGGGCAAGGAGCTCGAGCTGATCAAGACGCAGCGCGCCAAGCAGGCCGAAGCCGCCGCAGCCGCCGCCGCCAATCCTCCGGTGCCCGAGTATTGATCGATGTCACTCTCCCTCAACAAAGTGGTATTGGCTGGGAATCTCACCCGCGATCCGCAGGTGCGATTCTTCGCCAACGAGCGCGCGGTCGCTGATTTCGGCCTCGCCGTCAACCGCAAGTACAAGGCGAATGACGGCACGCTGAAGGAGGAGACCACCTTCGTCGACGTCGAGGCCTGGGGCAGGACCGCCGAACTCATCGGCCAATACCTGACCAAGGGCCGCGCCTGCTACGTCGAAGGACGTCTCAAGCTCGACAGCTGGGAAGACAAGAAGGATGGCCAGAAGCGCACCAAGCTGAAGGTCGTCGCCGACAACGTGCAGTTCCTCGATTCGAATCGAGGCGGAGAACGCGGCGGCGCCGGGGCCAATGCAAATGCCGATGCCGGCGAGCGCGCGGCATCCGATGAGGCCTCGGACGCGAGCCCGGTGTCCTCCAAGCCTGCGGCCGCCAGTGCGGCCCAGCCGGTGGCCGACGACGAGCCTCCTTTCTAATAAACAACCAATACAAAACACAGCGAGATCATCATGAAAAGCAGCGGATTCGGCGGCAAATTCGGCCGCAAGAAGCGGGTCAAGCGCGCCAAGCGCGTTGAAGCCCCCAAGGCATGCCGGTTCGAGAAGGACGGCACCTTCGAGGTCGATTATCGCGACCTCAACATCCTGTCCCGTTACGTCTCGTCGCAGGGCAAGATCGCCCAGCGCAAGCGCAACGGCACCACCGCGTTCTACCAGCGTCAAGTGACGCAGGCCGTGAAGCGCGCGCGTTACCTCGCCCTCCTGCCCTACGTGGGCGAGTAAGGAACTCCCATGGCAAAGCGCAAGGAAGTCCTCCTCATCAAAGACGTGCTCAAGCTCGGGAACATGGGCGACATCGTCCGCGTCTCTCCGGGATTCGCGCGCAACTACCTCTTCCCGTACGGCATGGCCATCGCGGCCGGCGACGCGGCGAAGCGGCAGATCGAAGTGCTGCGTGAGAAGGCGGCGAAGTCGGAAGGCGAGCGCGAACACAAGGCGCTCGGCCTCAAGAAGAGCATGGAGGGCATGTCGATCCAGATCGCTGCCCGCGTCGCCCACGACGCCGAGCTCTTCGGATCGATCGGCATCAAGGAGATCGTCGCTGCGCTCGCCAAGAGCGGCATCGAGGTCGACTCGAAGCAGGTCCATCTGCACGACAAGCTGCGCCGCCTCGGCAGCTACAGCGTCGAGATCCGGCTGCACAAGAATGTGCCGGTGACGATCAAGCTCGAGATCGTGAATTCGGACCCCAATGCTCCCGCTCTCGACGAGGCGCTCGCCGCCGCGGCGAAGAACGAGAAGCCCGAAAAAGCAGAGAAGCCTGAGAAGGGCGAGAAGGCGGACAAGGGCGACAAGACTGACAAGGGCGACAAGGAGCCTTCAGCCAAGGGCGACAAGCACGACAAGCACGACAAGAACGAGAAGGGCAAGTCGGGCGACAAGCACGACAAGAACAAGGCGGGCGCCAAGGATGACGCCAAGGGTTCGAAGAAGGATTCCCACAAGGCCGAAGCGGCCGCCAAGAAGACGGTGAAGGCTTAACATGAAACCAGAAATCCATCCCGCCATCCGCGAAGTGGTGTTCCAGGACACCGTCTCGGGCGCCCAATACCGCGTGCTCAGCACGGTGAAGACCGAGCAATCGGTCAAGCTCGAGGGCAAGGACTATCCGCTGGTCAAGGTCGACGTGTCGAGCGCCAGCCATCCGTTCTTCACCGGCACCCAGCGCATCATGGATACCGCCGGCCGGGTCGAGAAGTTCGGCAACAAGTACGGCAAGGCCGTGGGCGGCGTCACCGAGTTGATGAAGAAGAAGCCTGCGGCGGCTGCGGTCGCTGCTCCCACCGCGCCGACCGAACCGCCGACGAAGTAGCGTCCCAGCCTGCATCGCAACCGGCCCGCTGGCGCACGCCAGCGGGTTTTTGCGTCTCTCGTGGTCCTCCCACGCAGAGGCTTCCACCTGGGACGACGGCGACATGGCTGATCTGATCGAGAGTCTGAGCGCGCTGCAGGGCCGCTTCCACCAGCTGACCGCCCAGATGAGCGATCCCGAGGTGATCGCATCGCCGCGCTACCAGCAGGTGCTGCGCGACCATGCACGGCTTTCGCGCGTGATGGAGCCGTTCGGACGTTTGCAGAAGGCGCGCGGGGACGCTGATGCGGCTCGCGCGCTGCTTGACGATCTGGACATGCGCGAGATGGCCAAGCAGGAGGTTGCCGAGAACACCGCCGTCGCCGAGGGTTTGATCGAGGAGCTGAAGGCCCTGCTGGTGTCCTCCGACAGCGCGGGCGCGCGCGACGCGATCCTCGAGATCCGCGCCGGCACCGGCGGCGACGAGGCCTCGCTGTTCGCGGGCGATCTCGCGCGGATGTACACGCTGTGGACGCAGCGCCACGGACTGAAGCTCGAGCCGCTGAATCTCCAGGAAGGGGAGAAGGGCGGTTTCAAGGAGGCGATCTTCCTGACCAAGGGAAACGGCGCGTACGCGCTGCTGCGTTACGAAAGCGGTGGACATCGTGTCCAACGCGTGCCCGAGACCGAGGCGCAGGGTCGCATCCACACCTCGGCGGCGACGGTGGCGGTGATGCCGGAAGCGGAAGAGGCCGACGTGACGATCCGTCCCGACGACCTCGAGATCACAACCATGCGCGCTGGCGGCGCCGGCGGACAGAACGTCAACAAGACCGAATCGGCGGTGCGCATCGTCCACAAGCCGACCGGGGTCATGGTCCACTGTTCGGACGAACGCAGCCAGCTGGCGAACAAGGACAAGGCGATGAAGTGGCTGCGCGCGCGCCTGTACGAGGCGGAGCGCCAGCGCCTGGCCAATGAGCGCGCCGCCATGCGCAAGGAGCAGGTCGGCAGCGGCGACCGCTCCGACCGCATCCGTACCTACAATTTTCCCCAGAACCGCATCACCGACCACCGCGTCAACGTCACCAGCTACAGCCTCGACCGCTACATGGACGGCGACTGCGACGAATTACGCCAGGCGATGATCGAGGCGGACAAAGTGAAGTTCCTGGAGACGTGGGATGGCACGTTCTGAAGAGTGCGATGTCCGACGTCCGACTTCCGACGTCGACAGCCCTGGGCGCCCGGAGCTTTGCTGACAGATATCGGTCTGTACCCCGCAATCTGGACTTGTTTTCCGATGTCGACGTCGGACGTCGGACGTCGGACCTTCTTCCCCCAACTCCGACCTGGAAACCGCACCACCACGCGCCAAAGTCCGGCGCATGGATCCCGATCCCGATCCCGGTCCCGAAGTTGAAACCCTGGTCCTGGCGATGCCCAGGCGGGAACTCTTCCGCATCCATGGATTCGTCCCGCCGCTCGACATGGCCGTGCTGGAATCGGTTGCCGAGGAGGCGTGGTATGCGTCGCCGTCGGTGCTGGTGGGCAGCTTCGACGCCAAGGAGGTCCGCGTCGGCGTGGTCGTGCTGACCGCGACCAAGGCGCTGGTGTCCGAGGCGGGCGTCCTGCTGCACGCGACGCCGGTGCCGCCCGAAGCCGGTCAGATGGGCACCGGCCTCGGGGCCTTGAAGAATTTCTCGCTCGCCGCGGCCCGGCATCTCCTTGGCCACCCGGGCGGGCGCATCGAACTCAGCGGATTCTGCAACGAGGACGCGCTGCCGGAATGTCGCGGCGTGTTCATCCTGGTGTATCGCCTGATCGTCGCCGACGACTGCCCGGCACCGGACGGCATGGAATGGGTCGACCGCTCGGGCCTCGGACGGATCCCGCTCGATCCGGTGAGCGCCCTGGTGATGGACGTCGCCAAGTAGCACGTGCCGGAGATCAGGGAACCTTCGCCGGCGACCGCAGCCACCGTCATCGGGCCGGGAATAGCCGCGGCTCCGGTCGACGACCGCACGCTGGTCGAGCACGTACCGCCCGAATTCGCGGATCTGCCGGCGAAGCTCGCGTCCTGGCGGACGTCCTCGACGCGCAGTGGCGAACCGCGCTTCGTCCTGCGCGGACGTCTCGGCGCCGGATCGCAGGGCATCGTCTTCGCGGTTGCGGACAACGATTGCCGCCGCGACGTGGCGTTGAAGACGCTCCATCACGATCAGCGGGACCGTGCGCTCAGCCGCTTCGTCCACGAGGCGCAGATCACCGCGCAACTCGAGCATCCGGGCATCGTCCCGGTCCACGATTTCGGCATCCTCGACGACGGCACGGTGTTCTACACCATGAAGCGCATCGCCGGCGACAGCCTGGCCGACCTGCTCGAACGCGGCTCGAGCGGACGCCACGAACTGCTGCAGCTGTTCGTGCGCATCTGCCAGACCATCGCGTTCGCGCATCATCACGGGGTCATCCACCGCGATCTCAAGCCGCGCAACATCATGGTCGGAACCTACGGCGAGGTCCTGGTCCTCGATTGGGGCTTGGCGAAGATCCTCGGCCACGAGAACGGTCCTCGCCCGGTGCCGCAGGTCGACACCATCCGCTCCGACCAGGGCCGCGATGAGACCATTGCCGGCTTCGCGGTCGGCACGCCCGCATACATGAGCCCCGAGCAGGCGCTCGGCGAACTCGACCGCGTCGACGGCCGCGCCGACATCTACGCGCTCGGCGTCATCCTCTACGAACTGCTCGCCGGACGATCTCCGTATGTGCGCGGCGATGTCCGCCGCACCCTCGAGCAGGCGGCGACCGGGCAATGGACGCCCATCGACCGCCAGCCGGGCTGCCGCGGCCTGCCGCGCCGCCTGGTCGCCATCGTGCACCAGGCGATGGCCCTCGATCCGGCCGCGCGCTATGGCGATGCCGACGCGCTGGCGTCGGACATCACCGGCTTCGTCATCGGATCATCGGTGAGCGCCTACCGTGAATCCCCGCTCGAGTCGTTGGCGCGTTGGCTGGGCAACCACCGGCGCCCAGTGGCATCCGCTGCGCTCGCCCTGCTCGCGAGCATCGCCGTCGGCACAGCCTGGTGGGGTTTCGAGATTCATCGGCGAGGCGTCCAGCTGCTCGACGCGCGACACGAGGCGCAGCGCGCCGAGCTGGCATCCGATCTCGACCACGCACGACGATCCTATGAACGCGTGCTCGATCTGGTGCCGCGCGATGCCGACGCGCAGCACGGTCTGGACCGGGTGGTGAGGGGGCTCGCCCTGCGCGCGGTGGAGCAGACGCGATCGCAGGCGGCGGTCTGGCGGGAGCGTGCGCGACTCGCCGAACAGGACGGCCGATTGAAGGATGCGATCGCTGCGCTGCACGGCGCGCTCGCGGTGCTGCCATCGGTCGAGGACAGCGACGCGCTTGCGCACCTGCTGCTGCGTCAGGACACCATCGAAGCGCAGCGGACGAGCGCACAGCGCATGCGGGAAGCCGGTGTCCTGCTCCAGGAAGCCGAGCGCAGCGCCCAAGGCGGCCATGGCCGCGAGGCCCAGGAGCGCCTCGATCAGGCGCGCGGACTCTGCGCCGAGCATCCAGATCTGGCCCGCTGCGAACGTCTGGTCCAAGACGCCCTGGTCCATGAGCGCGAGGGGTCGGCGTCGGCGCTGCTCGAACGCGCGCGCGCATCGCAGGGCGCGGCGGTCGACCTGGAAGCCAGCATCTCGACCGGCCGGACCGAGGTGGACGGACTCCTGCTCGACCTGGTCGAGGCGGGCACCCAGGAGATCCGCGCGCGCCTGCACCGTGCCGAGCAGCGCCAGGCTCTCCTTCGTGATCAGCGCGAGAATGCGCTGGCTGACGCGGTCTCGCTCCTGCATCAGGCCTACGCCCTCGCGCCGGATTTCCTGCCGGTGAGGCGGGCTCTCGCCGATTTCTTCATCGCTCGCCTGGTGGAAGCCGAAGCCGATGGGCATCGTGCGGAAGCGGCGGCGGCGGAGGCCCAGGCGCGGATCTTCGATGACGGGGCGAACGCGTCGCTGCTCGCCGGAGAAGCCGAGGTGAGCAACATCGGCGCGACGTCCATCCGTCTGCGTCCGCTGGTCGAGCAGGAGAACCGCACCGATGCGGCCTCCGGTAACGGCTTCAAGATCGACCCGCGCGCTTCCGCCCGGGTTCCACACGGCCGCTACATCATGAGCAGCGACTCCGGCTCTGTCGTCGCCTGTCGCCTCGAACGCGGCTCGACGCGTGAGCTGTCGCTGCCGATTCCGCCCGCGCTGCCCGCAATGACGGCATTCATCCCGGCCGGGATCGTCTATGGGCAGGATGGGCGGCAGCTCGCGAGCGTGGCGTCGTTCGCGCTGGCGGTGCACGAGGTGACCTGCGGCGAATACCTCGAATTCCTCAACGACCCCGAGACCCTGAAGCAGTTCGATCGTTCGCTCTCCGAGGGCCGGCTGCATTTCGCTCCGCGGTCATCGTTCGATGCGGCGGAACCGGATTGGCGGCGGAAAACAGCGCTGCGTTCTGGTGGAGGGGATTTCGTGCTCGAAAGCCCGGGGCGCTCCGCGCGCCGCGCCATCGCGGCGGATGCACCGGTATCGGGCATCGACTTCGAGGATGCCCAGACCTATGCGGCATGGCGCGCCCGACGCGATGGCATCCCGTGGCGTCTGCCGACGCGATGCGAATGGCAGCTCGCTGCACAAGGCGGAGACGGCCGGACCTATCCGTGGGGAATGAGCGCGGATCTCGGGCATTGCCGCTCGTCGACCACCGTGGCGTTGCATGCGGATTTTGTCGCGGGGTCCTTTCCGGTCGATCGCTCGGTACAGGGCGTGATGGATCTCGCGGGGTCGCTGTCGGAATTCGTGTCCGACGCTGCTCCGGCCGATGGCCGTCGGCGTCTGCTGATGGGCGGCAACTACCACGATTCCCGTCCTGAGCGCTATGCGTGCCTGTCGCAGCGCGAGGTCGACGCGCGGTGGGTGCACCCTGGTTGCGGCATGCGCTTGGCCTTCACCCCGAGATGAGCGACCGACCGGCCTGAGGGCGCGGAAGAATGCGCGAGGAGAGGTTGCGGCACGGCCGACCTCGACCACAATCGCCGCCTTATGCGCTATCACGATGCGTCGCATGTCGACGTCGGCAGTTTCTACGCGCGGCTTCCCACACACGGCAAGATGTTCCGTCTGCTCGGGCACGGCGCCGTCGTCGCCGCGGTGGTCCTCGCCCACGATCCCCGCCGCGTGGCCATCCTGCTGGTGGTGCTGGTGCTGGCGTGGCTGCTCGCCTGGTACCGCGTGGTCGGAACGCTGTGGCGGTCGAGCCTGGTCTCGGCGATCATCGCCTGTGCCGTCATCCTCACCTTGGAGGCGTGCCGCTGCGCGTGCGCGGCTCCATCGGCCTGCCCGCTGGCCACACCGCCTGCCGCCGCGCAGGTCGCGCCATGACCTTCGTCCGCTGGGGTCTGCCGACGCTGCTGGTCGAGACCTTCGTCCTCGCCTGGGCGGTCGTGCTGCTGCCGCCCGGCGTCCCGCGCTGGTGCGGACTCGCCGTTGCCGCATTCCTGTGGTTGTTCACGTTGGCCTTCTTCCGCAATCCCAAGCGCACGCCCGCTGGCGGCCTCGACTGCCTGATCTCCCCCGCGGATGGCGTGGTCAGTGATATCACCACCATCGACGAGCCTGATTTCCTGCACGCCAAATCCATCCGCATCGGCATCTTCCTCTCGGTGTTCGACGTGCACGTCAACCGCTCACCGGTCGGCGGCTCCATCGCGTACGCCAAGTACACGCCAGGGAAGTTCCTGGATGCGCGCCATCCTGACGTCAGCCACGAGAACGAGGCCAACGCCATCGGCATCGACGTCGCCCCCGAGGTCGCCACCGGCTTGCGCGTGCTGGTCCGGCAGCTGTCCGGCCTGATCGCGCGCCGGATCATCTGCACCCACGGCGTCGGCGACGTCATCGTCCGCGGCGAGCTCTACGGCATGATCAAGTTCGGCAGTCGGACCGAGCTGTGGATCCCGGAGTCGCATCCGCACACGGTGCTGGTGAAGCTCGGCGACCGGGTGAAATGCGGCGAGACCGTGCTGGTGCGGCTCGGCACGGGAGCGCCCGCGTGAACGACCGGCCCGAGCCGAGCGCCCGTGTGTCGGTGCGCCAGCGCATCCGGCGGCTGAAGACGCTGCCGGTGCTGCCGACGCTGCTGACCGCGGGCAACCTCGCCTGCGGCATCACCGCCATTCTCTGCGCCGCGCACGCCGAAGGCGAGACGCGCATGACCTGGCTGTATGCCGGCGCGATCATGGTCTTCGTGGCCATGGTCTGCGACATGCTCGACGGTAAGGTCGCGCGCCTGACCCATACCGAGGGCGCCTTCGGTGCCGAGCTCGACAGCCTGTCCGACGTCGTCAGCTTCGGCGTCGCGCCTGCGATCCTGGTGCATCGCCTGATCCTCGGCGAACCCGGTGTCTTCGACTACGGCCAGCGGCTGCTGTGGTTCGTCACCGTGTTCTATCCGGTCATGGCCTCGATCCGGCTCGCGCGCTACAACGTCGAGCACAGCGAGGAGGCCACGCCGTATTTCCGCGGGCTGCCGTCCCCTGGTGCCGCAGCCGTGGTGTGCGCATGGATCATCTTCTGCCACAGCCGTCACGATCAGCTGGTGCACTGGGGCCTGCTGCGGACCGGTCAGTATTCCGGCCTGATGAACATGGACATCTTCAGCTGGGCGACGATCGCCGTGGCGGTGATCGCAGCTTTGCTGATGGTCTCGACCGTGCGCTACCCGCATGTCGGCAACACCATGCTCGGGCGCATCAGCTTCCGGAAGATGATCGTCGGCCTGCTGGTGGTCGCCTTCCTGGTCGCCTATCCCGCCGACACGCTCTTCGTGGCGACCACGACGTACGTGCTGTGGGGCCTGGTGATGGGAACCATCGACAGCTTCCGGCTCTGGCGGCGCGGTGGACACCTGCTGGTCGACGAGGACGAGGAGGCAGCCGAGGATGCCGGCCTGCACGCCGACAAGGATCCGGATACCGGACCCGCACCCGGCCGCTGAGGCGTACGCCTTCAGCATCGCGCGATTTGCATTCCCATCGGCAGGATCAAGGTCGTCTGGAATGGACGACGATTCGATCTTCATCCATCCAGGCGACGCGCATCCCCATCCCCCGGTCGCGGCTGAGGATCTTGCCGACCGCCTGGACGTCACCACCGCCGAAGTGCTGTCCTGGGTGAAGGAGGGACTGCGTTCACGCGACGGCCTGATCGATCCGTTCGACGCCGCGAATTGGCTGTGCTGGGGTCGGCTCGACCGCTGTCCGCTGCTCGAACGCCGTTGGCAGAGCTACCTGCGCTGGTTCATCCCCCACGTGCATGGTGCAGACACCCCGCACCGATACCGGATCCGACAGATCCATCGCCTGTTCCTCCCGCAGCCGATGACGACCGTCCATTGGTACGTTCCTCGCATCCCCATCACGTCCGAGCAGACCGAGGTCAGCTACTCTGCCGCGCTCGCGTCAGGGGACGCCGATGAGTCCGGCAGCGCGGGGCCGTTCGCGCGCTTCGGCTGGAACCAGCCGCAGGCGCAGCTGCGCGTGGCCGGGGCCGCGACGGTGGCCGTCTCTCCGCGGCCGGTCGACCTCTTCCCGGATCACCGCGAACTGGTGGCGATGGTCGAGGAACTGGCCGCGGAATTCCGCTACGAATACCGCCATCACGCACCTGCCGACGAGCGCGGCCGTACGCTGCCGATCACCAGCGCGAACGAGCTGGTGGGCAGCTGCTACGACTGCGCGGTCGAGCTCGGGCGCCGTCTGGGCGAGCGAGGCCGACCATGGCGGCTGTGTACCGGCGTCATCGCGAACAGCGCGATCGCGAATCCGCACTTCTGGCTGAAGGTCGACACCACCGTCGGCTGGGTCCCGGTGGACCCGAGCATTCCCGCGATCGCGCGCATGCTGGGTGCGGACTGGCGCGCCTTCGTCGACGCCTATGTCGGCGCCTGCGACGCGCGCCGCATCACCCTATCCGAAGGCGATTGCGTGCTGCCGTCGCTGCCGGGTGGACCGAGCATCGGATCCTCGATCGGCGAGGCGATCGTGGTCGATGCCAATGGGATCCGTCGCAATGCATGGTCGTGCATCGACTGGGTCTGCGGCGACTGCTCCTGGATTTTTGAATAAGGCGGATCAGGCCGAGGTCGTCATCGCGATCGAGGGAATGGTAAGCGGGCCCATCGGGAGGATCGCGACCGGGAGCTTGCCGCTGGGCCAGGCGCGCTGGAGTTGGTCCAAGGTCGCCATCAGGTCGTCGGTGTGGGCGACGCGCGTCAGGGCGCGGTCCTCGGCGGACAAGGTCGAGTGCAGGACGACGCGCGCCTTCGCGAGGCACTGCAGCAGCGTCTGAACCTGCCACTGGTCGTGGCGCGTGTGCGTGCTCGCCAGGATGCTCGCGAGCAGTTCGGCTGATGGTTTTGGGGTGGCGAGAATGGCGGCGGCTTCGCCTTCGCGCGGCAGGCCGTTCCTGCATTCGCTCGCCACCAGGATGGTCCCGCCGGGCTCGACGATGCGCGCTGCGGCGGAAATGCCTTTGACCGTCTGGTAGTAGTTCTGGTCGAGGGGATAGCCGCTGTTGGTGGTGACGACAACCGGGAACGAGCGCGGCACCGTCACCATCGCCTCGGCGATGGCGCGCGTCGATCCCGCGTCGTGCGCGGCCCGCACCTCGCCGGCGAAGACGCCGGTGATCGCCTTCGCCAGATTGAGTGTGACGTTGACGATGAAGTCGGGCGGGCACAGCGCGACCATCTCGCGGGTGAGCGCCTGGAGCGGGTTCGATGCGATGTCGCCCCAGGTGGTGCGTGGATGCGCGATGATCGACGCGCGGTGGAAATGCTGGACGGTGCGCAGACCGGCGATGCCCGGCACGATCGCCTTGGATCCCCCGGAAAAACCGGCGTAGAAGTGCGGCTCGATGAAGCCGGTGGCGAGGCGCAGGTCGGCGTCGACGTACGCGCGGTTGATCCA